>CAXUFI010000140.1:0-6734 GCA_964250245.1 uncultured bacterium | reverse complement strand
CGTCGAGCGCGCTCACCGCGCCGAAGGCGCGCGCGTAGCGGGCGCCGACGGTCGTCCGTAGCGCCGGCTGATGTTCGATCGCGTTGCTCACGTCGCTGCCGAGCTGCGGTTCGGCGTTGCGCGCTTGCGAGAGGAGTCCGGCGATGAGGACGCGGTCGTCGAGCGAGAGTTCGCCCGCGCGCCAGCGTAATTGGGTCGCGTCGGCCGCCGATTCCAACGGTGCGAACACCGCGAAATACGTATCGTCGAGGGCGTCGGCGAGATCGGCCAGGACCGGATCGGACTCGAACGAGAGGTGCGAACTCTCGGCGACCGCGCCGATCGCGCGAAAGGTGGCGTTCGTAACGTTCGTAAGCGTCTGCGACGACGGCGCCGCAAAGAGCGCGTTCCAAGCATCGTCGATCTGCGCCGAGGCGAGCCGGGCGGCCGGAATCGCGGCGGCGTCGGCTTCGGCGAAGCGCCGCAGTGCGGCGATCTGCGCGCGGACGTGAGCGCGGGCGGTCCCTTGGCCCGAGGTCACGACGAACATGCTCTCCTGCTCGGTCAGCCCGTCCGCCAGGAGAATCCAACGGATCGACGTCGCTTCGGCCCGGTACTCCGAGATGGCTTCGTCGAGCGGTTCTTGATGCCGCGCGGCGAGCCAAAAAATCGGTATCGTCAGGACGCAGGCAAAAACAGCGAGGCGAATCGCTAGCGGTGTCAGGCGTTTCCGAAGCGTACTCATCGCCGTTCTAGATCCAGCATCATCGGCTCCGCGAGATTCGAAAATCCGCGGCTTGTGGATTATCGGCAGGCCGGCGGCCATCCTTAGCCGTCGCGCCGCAACGAAACGGCAGGCCGGCCGCGAAGTGGGAGCGCATGGCCGCTCGCATCTACCTCGATTACGCAGCGACGACTCCCGCGCGCGACGAAGCCGTCGCCGCGATGCTGCCGCACCTCGGCGCCGCGGCGTTCAACCCGAGCTCGGCGCATGCCGAAGGCCGGGCTGCGCGGGCGGCCCTGCAATCCGCCCGAGCCATGGACGCGCGCCCCAGCGGCGCGCGCGATCGCGAAATCGTCTTTACCGGTGGCGGTTCGGAAGCCGACAACCTGGCGATCTTCGGAACGGCGCGGGCCCGGCGTCTGCCGGGCGCGCACGTCGTCACGGTCGCGACCGAACACCATGCGGTCCTGCACGCCGTGGAGGCGCTGCGCGAGGACGGCTTCGAAGTTTCCGTCCTGCCCGTCGACACGGCCGGGCGGCTCGACCCGGCTCGCTTCGCCGCCGCGCTACGCCCGCAAACGATCCTCGCCTCGGTCATGCTCGCGAATAACGAAGTCGGCACGCTGCAGCCGGTCGCCGAACTCGGACGGCTGTGCCGCACGCGCGGCGTCACGTTCCACTGCGACGCCGTGCAGGCCCCGGGCCGCGTGCCGCTGACGGAAGTCGTCGCCGAGGTCGATCTGCTCTCGCTCGCGGCGCATAAGTTTTACGGCCCCAAGGGCGTCGGCGTGCTGTTCGTGCGGGAGGGGACGGCGCTCGCGCCGCTGATCCTGGGCGGAGGACAGGAAGCGGGCTTGCGAGCCGGGACCGAAAACGTCGCGGGCGCCGCCGGACTCGCGCGCGCGCTCGAGTTGGCGGTCGAAGAACGGCCCGCCGAGTACCGGCGGCTGCGCGGGTTGCGCGACGCGTTCGAGGCCGAGCTCGCGCGCCGCATCCCCGGCACGACGGTGAACGGCGCGGAAGCGGAGCGGTTGCCCAATATCTCGAGCGTCTCGTTCGCGGGCGTCGATTCGCGGGCGCTGCTGGTCAGCTTGGACCTGGCCGGGATCGCCGTCTCCGCCGGGAGTGCCTGCGCCGCGGGGTCGACCGTTCCGAGTCACGTGCTCTCGGCGCTCGGGCTGCCGCGTCCCGCGCAGTTCGGCACGCTGCGTTTCTCGCTGGGGCGGCCGACCGTGGCGGGCGACCTCGAACGGACGCTCGACCAAGTGTCGCGGGCGGTGGCGGCGCAGCGTGAGGCGCCGGAGGAATTGGGTACGACACACTCCGACGTGGTGGGCGATCATGCAAGGGTATAGATTTTCTTTTTCTCCGGCCGTCGTGGGCGCGTCTCTGCCGTATGCCGGAGGCGCCGTCCAGCTTGGAACGTGAGGGGAACGGCTTCGTGGCGGGCCTCGTAACCGGCGCGCTCATCGGTGCGTCGCTCGCCATGGTGTTCTCGCCCGTGACCGGCGGCGAGATGCGCGAGATCTTGCAAACGAAGGTCGACGACGCTGCCGGGATCGCTAAAGATGCCCTCGACGCGGGGAAACCGTAACTCCGGAAACAGTAGGAGATATAGTGGATATCAAAGTGCATGTGCGCGAATCGGAGGATGATGCGTACGTCGTCGAACTCGGCGGTGAGATCGACGTCTACACCTCGCCGAAAGTCAAAGACGCGATCACCGAACTCATCGATCAAGGCCACTACAATCTCGTGATTAATCTCGAGAAAGTTCGCTACATCGATTCGACCGGGCTCGGCGTTCTCATCGGCGGTCTCAAGCGCGTTCGCGAGCATGGCGGCACCGTCAATTTGGTTTGCACGAATCCCCAGATTAAAAAGATTTTCGATATTACCGGGCTCGTCAAAATCTTCGGTATTTTCGATGATGAGGCGGGCGCCAAAAAGGCGCTCGCGTGAACGTAACGGAGCCGGCTTCGGAGCACCTCGGCACGGTCGAACTGCGTATTCCGAGTAAGCCCGAATGGGTCGCCGTGGCGCGGCTGGCGGTCGCCGCGATCGCGAACCGGCTGCCGTTCTCCGTCGAAGAGATCGAAGATCTCAAGCTCGCGATCGCCGAGGCTTGCACGATCTGCATCCAACATGGGGCCGGCGGCGAGATGATCGACATCACGTGCGAGGCATCGACGTCGTATCTGACCGTCGCGCTGCGCGACCATCGCTACCGGTTGCAGGCCGCTGCGGAGTCGGCGGCGCAGCGCTCGCCGCTCATGGCGGTCGAGGGGCTCGGGATTTTTCTCATTCAAGCTTTGATGGACGAGCTGGATTATAGCGTCGACCCCGATCTCGGAACGGCGCTCGTGATGACCAAGCGCGTCGGCGCGTAGCTTCGTGGACTCGACGACCCACGTGGAAGAAGAGCGTTGGGACCGGGCTCGAACGCGCGACGCCTTCGCCCGGCTGGCCGTCGCGCGCGATTCGAGTTCCGCCGCCGCGGACCGGCTACGCAGCGAACTCGTCGTGGCGCACCTCAACCTCGTGCGGTACCTGGCGGTCAAATTCGCGAATCGCGGCGAGGCCCTCGACGATCTGATTCAGGTCGGCACCGTCGGCCTGATCAAAGCGATCGACCGGTTCGATCTCGAACGCGGCGTCGAATTCACGACGTACGCGACGCCGACGATCGTCGGCGAGATAAAACGCTACTTCCGCGACAAGGGCTGGGCCGTCAAAGTTCCGCGCCGTTTGCAGGAACTCAATCTCGCCGTCAACCGGGCGATCGAGAAGATGACCGTGAATCTCGGGCACTCGCCCACGGTTCGCGAACTCGCCGATCAGCTGCACGCATCCGAAGAGGAAATTCTCGAAGCGCAGGAGCTCGGGCAAGCCTACAACCTGCTCTCGCTCGATACCGAAGTGACGGGCGAGGGCGATAAGAACGCGCAAACGCTCGCCGACTACATCGGTAAGATCGACCCGTCGCTTGCCAATCTGGAAGACCGGACCAATCTCGAGCGCGCCTTCGAGGTGCTCTCGCGCCGCGAGCGCATCATCTTATTCTTGCGCTTCTACGAATCGATCTCGCAGACCGAGATCGCCAAACGGCTCAACGTCTCGCAAATGCACGTCTCGCGTCTACAGCAGAAGGCGCTCGAGAAATTGCGGGACGTTCTTCTCGAAAAATAGCGGGTTACGCGCAGATGCACCCGCTACCGTAAGCACGAAGACGTGCTTGGGGCGTCCGCGCCTCGGACCGCGCCGGCGGCCGGGAGCCGGCTCCGCGGGCTCGCCTTGACGCGACGGCGGCTTGCGCTATACTAGTGGGCGATGTCAGCGCAAACTGCCGGAATACTTCTCGGGATCTTCTCCGCGCTCATGAGCGCGTTGATCTTTTGGGGCGGCTTCGTCGAGCAGAACCGGAGCAATCGCGAGTATCGCGCGAAAGGTCGCTAGGGCGTTCGCGCGCCGGGCCGGAAAATTGAAACGGCCATGAGGTTTACCAGTCAGGAATTGCGGCGTTCGTTCGTCGACTTTTTCATAGCTAAGGGTCACGTTCACGCTCCGTCCGCGTCGCTCGTGCCCGACGAGATGTCCACGACGCTCTTTACGATCGCCGGCATGGAACAGTTCGTGCCCGCGTTCCTGGGCGAAGTTCCGCCGCCCGCGCCGCGAGCGGTAACCGTGCAACGCTGCCTGCGCGTCGCGGGCGCGAAATCCGATATCGAAAACGTCGGCCGCACCGGGCGCCACGGCACGTTTCTCGAGATGCTTGGCAATTTCTCATTCGGCGATTATTACAAGCGCGACGCGATCCGCTGGGCGTGGGAATACCTCACGGACTCGCTCGCTCTCGATCCCGCGAAGCTCTACGTCACCGTCCACGTGTCCGACGACGACGCACAACGGATTTGGGAAACCGACATCGGGTTGCCGGCCGGCCGCATCTCGCGTTTCGACGCGGACAATTTTTGGACGATGGGGCCGACGGGGCCGTGCGGACCCTCGAGCGAGATCTTCTTCGATACCGGTCCGCAGTACGCGAGCGGCCCGGACGATACGGGTCCGAATCTCGGTAACCGCTACGTCGAAATCTGGAATCTCGTTTTCCAGCAATATAACCGTGGCCGCGACGGCGCGCTCGCCGAGTTGCGTACCAAGAACATCGATACCGGAGCCGGCTTCGAACGGCTGCTCGCCGTTGCCAACGGGTTCGCCTCGATGTACGAAACCGATCTCTTCACGGATCTCATAGCCGCGCAACCCGAGCCGCACGAGTCGCCGTTAGCGGCCGCCGAGCAGCTCGTGCGCCGGCGCATCATCGCCGATCACGCGCGGGCCGCGACGTTCTTGATAGCCGACGGCGTCCAGCCGTCCAATACCGATCGCGGTTACGTGCTACGCTTCCTCATCCGGCGCGCGATCCGCAACGGCAAGCTGCTCGGATATCCCGGCGGCTTTCTCACGAAGCTCGCGCCGGCCGTCGTCCGCTCGCTGCTGCCGGGCTATCCGGAGCTCGCCTCGGCGACGACGCGCATCGAGCGCGCCCTCGGCGCCGAGGAGCTGGCGTTCACCAAGACGCTCGAGCGCGGGAACGAAATGCTCGCGCAGTTGCTCGCCGCCGCTCGCGAACGCGGTACGCCGCTCGCCGGCGCCGACGTGTTCGTCCTGCACGATACGTACGGTTTTCCCGCGGAACTGACGCGCGAGATCGCGAGCGAGGCGGGAGTCGCGGTCGATTCCGGATTCGAAGCCGCGATGGACGAACAGCGCCGGCGGGCCCGGTCCGATGCGCAGAAAAAGCGTAGCGTCGTGGGCGTCGCGGAACTGCCCGCGCTCACCTCGGAATTCACGGGCTACGACGGTTTGGAGAGCGACGGGCGGGTGGTCGCGATCCTGAGCGGCACCCAGCCGCTCGACCGCGTCGACGACGCTCGCGAAGTGCAAGTACTCCTGGACCGGACCTCGTTCTATGCCGAGAAGGGCGGTCAACTCGGCGATCGCGGCGTCATCGAACTGCTCGGCCCGGGCGGCGTGAGCGCGACCTTCCGCGTCGTCGACACGCAATTCGCCGGCGAGGCCATCGCGCACCGCGGCACCCTCCAGGACGGGGCGCTCGCGGTCGGCGACGACGTTCACACGGCGGTCGATCCGGGTTGGCGTGAGGAGATTCGCCGGCACCATTCGAGCGCGCACCTCCTGCAGCGCGCGCTCAAGAACATCGTCGGCGACGAGGTATCGCAGGCCGGCTCGTGGGTCGGGCCCGACCGCATGCGCTTCGACTTTCACTCGCCGGGCGGGGCCCTCACCCGCACCCAGAAGCGCGACGTGGTCGCCTCGGTGAATGCGATGATCCGCGACGATCATCATCAGGTGACGCAGATCATGACGCCTGCCGAGGCGACCGCTACGGGCGCCGTCTCGATGGCGGGCGAGAAATACGGCGAGAGCGTCCGCGTCGTGCACTTCGGGCCCGCGGTCGAGTTTTGCGGCGGCACGCACGCGCTGAGCACGGGCGAACTCGGGCTCTTCATCATTCTGAGCGAGTCGTCGATCGGGAGCGGCACGCGGCGCATCGAAGCCGTCGTCTCCAAAGCGGCCGAAGCTTACGTGCTCGAACAGCAAGAGCTCGTCGGCGCGCTCGCAGAGACGCTCGCGACGAAACCCGACGAGATCGCGCAGCGGATCGATCGCCTGCAACGCGACGTGCGCGATATGCAGAAGTCGCTCGCGGAGACGAAGGCGCGCCTCGCCGCGGCCGACGCCGAAGCGTACGTCGGGGCGGCGGAGACGATCGGGGGCCGGCGAGTCGTTACGGCCGTGGTGCCGGAGGCGGGCCCGGAAGCGCTCAAGCACCTCGGCGTCGCCATCCGCGAGAAACTCCCGAGCGGCGTCGTCGCGCTGGCGGGAGTGGACGGCGGCACGGTGACGCTCCTGGTCTTCGCGAGTCCCGATCTGGTTAAGACGGGCGTGCATGCCGGCAATCTCCTTAAGAACGCGGCGCCGCTCGTCGACGGACGCGGCGGCGGAC
>CAXUFI010000139.1:0-6742 GCA_964250245.1 uncultured bacterium | reverse complement strand
TTTCCGCGCTGTGCGGCGGCCGCCACGCCCCGCCGTAGTGCAGCTGGTATACGCCGCCGGCGTTCGGCCGCTCGAGGGCGAGGATGGACGCGATGTCTTCGCTCATCGTTCCCTCGCGGCGAGCGCGACGAGCGTCGCCGCGAGGACCGCGGTACCGGCCGCCATGTCACTCGCCGAGGCGGACTCGGCTTCGTGATGACTGAGCCCGCGCGCGCACGGGATAAAGATCATCCCCGTCGCGCAGACCGTATGGAGATTGCGTGCGTCATGGCCCGCTTGGGACGCGAGGTCGAGCGACGCGTACCCTTGGCGCGTCGCCGCCTCGCGAATCAGGTCGCGCATCCCGGGCGGAAACGTCAGCGGCGCCGCGTTCACCAGCGGCTCGACGGCGACGGCGCACGGCGGCGCGAACTCGCGGCAGAGCGCGACGATCCGGTCGCCGAACGCCTCGAGTTGCGGGCCGTCGGGGTGGCGCACGTCGATCGAGAATTGCGCGCGCCCGGGAACGACCGACGGCGCGTTCGGTTCGACGACCAGTCGCCCGACCGTGAAGCGCACCACGTCGCCGGAGTCGCGAATCGCCGCGTAGAGCCGGTCGATGATGGCGACCGCGCTGCGCAGCGCGTCGCGACGGTCGCGGCGCGGCGTCGTACCCGCGTGGGCCGCCTCACCGGTCACCGTGACGCGGAACGTCTTTTTGCCCGCGATCCCGCTGACGATGCCGATGCTCGTGGCCGCGGCTTCGAGCTGCGGTCCTTGCTCGATGTGCGCTTCGACGAACGCCGCCACCGGAAAGCCTAACGGCCGTTGCGGCAGATCCGCGAAGGCCGCGAAGAGTTCCGCTAACGCGACCGCCACCGTCGTTCCGCCGGCATCGCGGCGTTGCAGAATGTCCGCTAACGGTCGCGCGCCGCTAAACGCCTCCGAGCCCATCATGCCGGGCGCGAACCGCGAGCCTTCCTCGTTCATCCACACGACCAAGTCGATCGGCCGCTCGGGCACGTGGTGCGCCTCGCGCATCGCGGTCAGCGCTTCGAGCCCCGCCAGTACGCCGAACGTGCCGTCGTATTTGCCGCCCGTGGGCTGCGAATCGAGGTGCGAACCGGTCATTACGGGAGCCGCGCCGGCGTTGCGTCCGGGTAAACGAAGGAACAGATTTCCGGCGGCGTCGCCCGTCGCGATGAGGTCGAGTTGGTGCCCCCACTCGAGCAGCCGCCGGCGCGCCGCAAACTCTTGCGGCGAGAGCGCTTGGCGATTGACGCCGCCGCCCGCGGTCGCGCCGAAGCGCGCCAAATCTTCGTGCCGGTCCCACAGCCGTTGCGCGCAGACGTGCTGCACGACGCTCGTATCGACGTCATTCATCGGCCGGACTCGCGGTGCGCATGATTTCGTCCGGCCGGGCGCGCGGATCGCGAACGCGCCAACTGCCGGCTTCGACCGCCGCCAAAAATTCCGCGAGCGCGCGATTGAAAACCTCCGGCTCTTCTTGATTGACCGCGTGACCGGTCTTGGGAACGACGAGCAGCCCCGAAGCGGGGATGACGCGTTTGAGAAAGAGTCCCGGTTGCAAACAGTGGTCGTCCTCATCGCCGACGATGAGCAACGCGGGCACCGTCAGACGCCGCAACTCGTCCTCCAAATCGTACAGCGACGGGCGGCGGGCTTGTACGCCGAGCATCGTGTTCGCGGCTCCGACGGCGGAGTGCGCGGCGAGCCGCTCGATGAACGCCCGCCATCCCAGCGGATCCTTATTCGCGAACTGCACGCGTGAAGCGCCCGAGCCGTATACCGGCGCGAACGCCGCGGCCCCGAGTTCGCGGAAATTACGCGCGACTGCGACGGATATCTCGCGAAAGTAAGGTTCTTGAGCTTTTTCCGCGCCGTATCCGACGCCGGCGGCGACGAGCGACAGCATCCGCTCCGGGTGTTGCAGCGCGAGATGGAGAGCGGCGAAACCACCCATCGAACAACCGACGACGTGCGCGGTCGCCACCTGCGCGGCGTCCATCACGGCGAGGATGTCGGCGACGGCTTGACGCTGCGAATAGCTGTCGACGCCGGCCGGGACGTCCGACGGCGGAAAGCCGCGGGCTGCGAACGAGATGCAGCGATGGCGCCGGGCAAAGAAGCGCACTTGCGGCTCCCACGACCGATGGTCGTCCCCGAACTCATGCACGAAAACGATCGGCGTCCCGCTGCCGTCCGCTTCCCAATACAGTCGCGCACCCGCGGACTCGGCCGTCATCGCCATCAGATCGCCTGCACCTGTCCGCCGTCGACGTCGAACATGATGCCGGTGATGAAGCTCGCTCGCGGCGAGGCGAGGAACACGACGGCGGCCGCGACCTCGTGCGGTTCGCCGAAGCGCTTGAGAAGGGTTACGTCCGCCAGCAGACGCTTCGCCTCCGGCTCCGAGATCGCGAGCTCCGCCGCTTTGTGCTCGACGAGATACCTCATCCGGTCGGTATCGATCGGACCCGGATTGACGACGTTCACCCGGATGTTGTAGGAAGCGGCGGCCTCCGCCAACACTTTGCTCGCGTTGATGAGCGCGGCGTTCGTTACTCCCGCGGTGACCGAATACGACCGGGGCTGGCGGCCGTGCGTCCCCGCCAGCACGATGATGACCCCGGTGCGAAACGGTTGCATCGCGACGAACGCCTCGCGCGCCGTCCGCAGCTGCGCGACGACTTTAACGTCTAACGCTTCGCGCCAATCGTCGTCGGTCAATTCGTCGAAGGGCGCGGTCTTGGGTCCGCCCGAGTTGCAGACCATGACGTCGAGCCGGCCGAACCGTTCGACCGTGTCGCGCACGAGCGCGACGCAGTCGTCGTTACTCGTCACGTCGGCGCGATACACGTGCGGGCGGCGGCCCGTCTCGACCAGGATATCGTCGGCGGCGGCGGCGAGAGCCGCCTCGTCGCGCGCGGCGATCACGACGCGGGCGCCTTCGGCGGCGAACCCGGCGGCGATCGATTTCCCGAGGCCCCGGCTCGCCGCCATGATCACGACGACTTTGTCCGCAAGTTGCAAATCCATATGACGTTCTCGTGCGCGGCCCGAACTAAAACAACGCCGGCGACGGCGGGGCGTCGCGCGCTTCGAGCACGAGCCGCGGTAACAGTGCGCAAAACTCGTCGACCCAGGCGGCCGGAACGGTCGTACTTACCTTAACGAAGCGATGACCGAAACGTTGCGTGTGATACGTCCCCTGTCGAATGAGGATGTTCCGCGCCTGCATGGCGACGACGAGGGCTTCGGGCCGGACGCCGGCGTCGCTGCATTCCACCACGAGAAAGTTGCCTTCCGAGGGATACACCGGGAGCGATAGACCCGGGATGGCGTCGACGGCCGCCTTGATCCGAGCCTGATTGCGGCGTTGCAGGGCTTGCACGCCGGGAAACCACGCCGGGGCGGCTCGCAGTCCCGCGAGCGCCGCGCGTTGCGCGACTACGCTCGAGCCCAGAACGTTCGGCGCGGCGGCGGCCAGCCGTTCGATCGTGTCCGGCGCGCCGACGACGGCGCCCAGCCGCAGTCCCGCGAGTCCCAGCCACTTCGAAAAGCTGTAGATCGTCAGCGTTCCCTCGGGATAGAAGCGCGCCGCCAGCGTGTGGTTGCTCGCGAATTGACGATACGTGCAATCGTGGATGACGAGCGCCTGCCGTTCGCGCGCCAGAGCGGCGATACGTTCGAGATCCCGCGCCGCGATACACGTCCCGAGCGGGTTGTTCGGATCGACCAGATAGAGCAGCCGCGTCCGGGCCGTCAGCCGTTCGGCGAGCAGGTCCGCCGTGAGCCGGTAGCCGCAAGCGGCGTCGTAAATCGGAATCTCGACGATGCCGGCGCCGAGCGCGCGCGCGAACAGCGGCGGCCACTTCCAACCCGGATCCGTGGTCAGCATCCGGTCGCCGGGGCGTACAAACGTCTGGCAGATGTTATAGAGCGCTTCCACGCCGCCGTCGGTCAGCATCGCGCGCGCGCCCGCGAGCCCGAGATCGTCGACGATCGACGAGCGCAGCGCATCGAAGCCGAGCGGCGGCGCATAGCTGCGAAACTCGTCGGCATCGATGCTCTCGTGCATCGCTTCGCGAACGGCGGCCGGCAGCGCGATGTGATTCGTATTCTGCCCCATCGACCGCACGCCGCGTCGCGCGAAGAGTTCGTCGAAATACGCGTTGCGAGACTCGCTCGTCACGAGCCCTCGCCGCTCATCGTGACACTAGCGCCCGGTATGCAGTCTGACCTGCAGCCGGACGGTTCGCGCCACGGCGGAGACCAGCGTCGGCACGAACGACGTTTGGCCGCCCGTCGCGGCGTCCGCGACGAGCGGCGTGCCGGCATTGGGCGTCGCGAGATAGGACGCGTTGGAGAAGACGTTCGTATCGAGCAGATTTTCGGCGCTCACGAGCAGTTCGGCCTCGCGGGTGACCGGGCGCCGAAACTCCAGATCCACGAGCGCGAACGGTGGCTGAAAGTAGCTGTTGTTCTTGCCTTCGTATTCGACGCCGAGACCGACGAACGAACCGTTGCGGGCGGCGTACGTGAGCTGGCCGTAACCTTTGAGGTAGGGGATACACGTCGCGATACCGGGCGCGGCGACGCCGTTACCGCAAATTTGTACGCCGTTGGCCGGCACGACCGCGACGCTGCCCACACCCAGCGGCACGCCGTTGATGATCGAACGATTCGCCGAGAGCGACGCGTTCGCGCCGAACCCGACGCGCGGCGCGTAGCCGTACCGCAGGGTCGCGATTTCGGTGTGCAAGCGCGCGGCGTTCACCGGCAGGAAGATGCCTTCCAAGCCGCCGTTGAGCGGTACGCTGCTCGTTAACTGTTCGAAGACGTTATGGATCACCGAGTCCTGAAGATCCAGACTCAGAACGGAGCCGTTGCGCAACCGTTTATCCGCGCCGACCGCGTAGGCGATGCTGACCTCGGGTTGGAGATTCGGATTTTTCTCCGTCAGCGTACCGCCGTTCTGAAAGGGCGGGCCGAGCGATTGCGCCGGCGGCTCGTACGTCGCGAGCCCGCTCACTTGGCCGACGAACGGGAACGTCGCCGAACTGCCGACCGCGGCTCGATACGAGACGCTGCTCGAGGGATGGAACGTCAGCGCGAAGTGCGGGTCGAACCGGGTTACGGTACGGTCGAGACCCGTAAGCGTCGTGCTCGTCGTATCGCGCGGATTAGCGAGTTGAAAGCCCACGACCGTCCAATTCGTATTGTACAATCCGAGCTTCGCGTCGAGGGCGCGCGTGAGGTTGAGGTCCGAGGTTAGCGAGAACGTCGAGTAGCGATCGGTCGAAAACGGTACGGAGGGCGGGATCGGCGAGTTGATGTACGCGAACGTGCTCTGGCCGTGAAAGTCGTAGGTTAGGTTGACGACGTCGTTGCCGAACGGATGGATGAACGAAAAGGTCGACCCGTACAGCTTATCTTGTTCGAACGTCGTGAAGGCCGAGCCGAAGCACTCTTGCTGACCGTTGATGATGACCGTCTGTCCTTGCGGACTGGTGAGATTTCCGAAGGCATTTTCGCACGCGGTCTTAAAGCCGGCGCTGCCCGCGCCTCCCACCGTCGAGAAGAGCTCGGGGGTCGAGGCTTGGCTCTCGCCGCCGGTGTTGACTTCGGGTTCGATATCGCCGAGATACGGCCGAACCAGCAGCGTGTTATCGCCGAGCGTCGTGCGCAGTTGCGCGTCGAAGAGCTCTTGATTGTTATAGATCGCGGAACCGAGATACCACTGATACGCGTCGATCGTCTTGCCGATGACGTTGGCATCGGAGGGATTGGAACAGTGGGCCGGATTGTCGGGCAAGCACTGGACGATTCGCGTCGGTCCGAGATAGGAGCCCCACGCCGTCCCTTGCGGGCTATAGCCGCCCCAAGCACCCGTGAAGCCGAGATCGAGCGAGGTCGCCTGCGAGAAATTAAAGCGCAGCTTCCCGACCTCGCCCTTGCTGAAGAACGAACCGCTCGCATCGCCACAATATTGCACCACGCCGACGTTACCCGGTTTGTTATCGAGCGCTCCGCTCTGCGTCGATTGCACGACGCACTTCTTCGTTCCGTAATACGGACCGTTGATGCTGCTCGTGCCCGCGCCGACGACGTATTGCAGCTTTCCGAGCGCGCCGCTCCCGAGGAAATTCGAGAATTGCGAGGCGTAATTGTCGGCGCCGTAGTCGATCTCGGCGCTCGGCCGCGTCGTGAAGCTCGGCGTCAGCAGGTTCACGGTCCCGCCGACGGCGATGTTTGCGAAGGGCGTCGTATTGCCGGGGCCCGATTGCGTCTCGGCGCCGCCGATTAAGTACGACGGAAAATATTGACTCAACCAGACGCCGAATTGTCCGAGCGCGAGCGGATGGCCGTCGACGAGCACTTGCGTTTCATACGGCTGGACGCCGCCGACGACGATCGTCGTGTCCGGCTGACTCCCCATGTGCTGTAACGTGACGTCCGGCAGGCGCTGCAGCACGTCGTTGATCTGCGGGTTCGCGACCTCGGCGAAGGTTTGACCCGGCACGTAGGACGAGCTGGCGGCGCCCGTGTTGATGACGCTCGTGCCACGGCCCGTCGTCGTCACGCTCCCGATGGTACGGAGCGACGTGAGATCTTGTTGACCGAGCGTTATGTTCACGGGCGGCGGCGGCGTGCTCGCGGCCACGGCGACGTTCGAGCTCGCCGTGCTATAGCCGCCGAGCGTCGCGGTAAGCGCATACGTGCCCGGCGGCTATAGCAC
>CAXUFI010000138.1:0-6748 GCA_964250245.1 uncultured bacterium | reverse complement strand
GCCCCCGCGCTGCGAGGCGGCGGGCCGCAGCCAAACCCGCCGCGCCGGCGCCCGCGACGATGACGTCCGCATCCATACACCGGTCTTATACCGCCGTAACGGCGCCGTGAGCCGGCGGCGCGAGGATGCGCGAGCCGGAGCGTGAACGGCGTCGACGCGATCGCGCTCTAGACTTGCGCCATACCGCCGTCGACGAAGAGCTCGATGCCGTTGATGTAGCTCGCGTCGGCGGAGGCGAGGAACGAAACCGCTGAGGCGACTTCGCTCGCGTAGCCCATGCGGCCGAGCGGCACGACCGACGTCACTTGGTTTTTGAAGGCGATACGGGCTTCTTCGGTAGGCGCGAGGGCATCGAATCCTGGCGTTCCGATCGGCCCTGGGCTGACCACGTTGACGCGGATCTTGCGCGGTGCGAGTTCGAGTATCCACGTGCGCGCGAAGTTTCTTACGGCCGCTTTGGTGGCGCTGTAAACACCCATCGTCGGGGTGCCTTTCGAGCCCAGGGTGGACGCGTTGAGGATCACCGCTGCCCCGTCGACGAGCAGCGGTAGCGCTTTTTGTACCGTGAAAAGCAACCCTTTCACGTTTATGTCGAAGATCGTATCGAAATGCTCTTCGGTAACGGCTTCGAGCGACGCGAACGATGCTACGCCGGCATTAACGAATAAGATGTCGAGTTTCCCGGCATCGCTTTCGATCGTCGCGTACACACGATCGAGGTCGGCCAGATTCGCGGAGTCGGCGCGGATGCCCGTAACGTTGGAGATCGAGGCCGTGGCCGCGTCGAGTTCGGCTTGACGGCGGCCCGTGATGAAAACGCGGGCGCCGTCTTCGCTGAGACGCCGCGCGGTAGCGAGGCCGATGCCGCCGTTGCCTCCCGTGACGAGAGCGATCTTGTCGTGTAGCTTGGGATTGGTCATGTGATTCCTTTACGAACCGGTGGCGGCCGTAATTGACCGAACGGTACATAAGTAACAGAAAATGTACCGTTCGGTCAATATCTGCTACACTACGCACATGGCTCGCCCCCGCAAATTCGAAGAACGTGACGTCTTGGCAGCTGCCCGCGACGCTTTCTGGATCGGCGGTTACGAGGGTACGTCGATGGACGACCTCACGACCGCAACTGGTTTGGGGAAAGGCAGTCTTTATGCCGCGTTCGGCGGCAAGCGCGAATTGTTCGAGCGGATCTTTGCCGATCATTGTGCGGAGACTGCCGAGCAAACGCACGGGCAGCTCGATGGTCCCGACGCCGGTGCCTACGAGCGCTTACGCAAGTACGTGGCGAACGTGTGTGCCAATCCGGGGCCGTCGAGCGACCGGCTCGGCTGCCTGATCGCTAAGACCACTGCAGAGATCGGCGCAACGGATCCGGCGATCGGTACGCAGACGCGTGCGATCTTCGAAGAGCTCGCGGAGACGCTGACGACGACGATCGAGGCCGCACAACGGCACGGGGACATCGCCGCAGCGGCGGATCCGCGGAAGCTCGGCCTGCTGCTGCTCGTTGCATTGCGGGGAATCGAAGCGCTGGGCAAAGGCGGCGTCTCGGCCGCCATGCTAAAGCGAGCCGGCGAGGCAGCTATCGAAGCGCTACCGCGCCGCTAGTGTCGGACGGCTTGGGCGAGCGCGAGCACGAGCAGCGATGTGAGAAAGCCCCGTAGCGAGGTTTTTAGCTCGACGCGTGCAGTTCTAACTGCATCGGATGAATCACCGGCCGTTTCTTTGCCGACGTAGAGCGCGACGATCTCCTCGCCGAACGCAAATTTGCAAAGTGTGGAAATACAGTTGCGTTAAGCTGCAGGCTCAGCGGTGTGCTCCGTTTCTCGAAGAGAAAAAAGCCGGGGAATCGTCCCGGCCTTTTCCGTGCAGCGTTACTGCGGTGCAAGGGTGTTTTTGGCGAACGGTGGATCGAATACGCTAGCCCGATCGCGAGCACCGGCATGGCATACGTTCCGCAGAGGCGCTGGTACGATGGCTAAACGATGAGCGCGATTTCGACGACGCCTGCGGAGAACAGCAAGTGGGCGAGCCACCTCGGCCGGATGAAGGGGCGAAGTGATGTACCGGACAGCGACCTGATGCCACGCGTGGTCTTCCCGCTTCCGATACCGCCGAAGATCGCGATGTTTGTGGTGCGTCGTCGCAGTGCAGGACGAGCGCCGTCTTGGCGGCCACGCCGGCGCCGTGTCCGATGCGTAAGAGCCGTCCGGTCGCGCGGCCCACGACGAGCTGAAAGAGCGTGTGGCCGGTGTCGGGATGTACGAGAGGTCGGCGCGCCGTAGCATGGCGCCGGAATTGCAAAAGTGCCGACGATACCGTCGCCGCGGCCACTAGCAGTCGTGGTCGAAGGCTCACTGACCCCCCATAGGTGGGTTGATACGGCATATTGAGCATCACTTCTGCTACTAGCGTAGAATTATAGGTGCGTACCTACCATATGGCGTGGCAAGCCGATGTAGCCAAAGCGCCGAACGGGTCGAGCCGGCCGAGCCACGAACGTTGCAGAAGGAGTTCACGTAGTGCAAAAGATCAACGCTTCACCGCCGCCGCGCGCGTACGGACCTGAATATGGACCCGAGGCCTTGCGTCGGCTACGCGCGGGCTATTCCATCTCGTATTCCGAGAATGGCTTGCACGTGCGTGAAGATCCCGATGGCCGACGTTTCGAGATTCGTATTGAACAGGATGGCAGCGCGACGTACCTACGCGAATTGTAGTTGCCGGAGCTTCACCTCATCGCTGGGCCCAACGGGTCCGGCAAGAGCACGTTCACGCGTGAGGTTCATGCAGGAACGCGTTTCGTCGGATATAGTATACCGACCGTCATCAACCCGGACACGATCGCGCAGAGTCTCTGCCCGGATGATCCGAATGCCGCAGCAGCGCCCGCGGCACGCCAAGCCTTGAGGCAACGGGCCGAAGCTCTCGCCAAGGGCGAGAGCTTTTCGATTGAAACGACGCTTTCCGGCAAGTCGGAGCAGCGTCTTATCTACGACGCGCGCGGCCGGATATCGCGTGACGATGACGTACGTCGCGCTTGACAGCGCCGACCGCAACGTCGCTCGCGTGAACCTCCGCGCCGAAGAAGAACGCCGCACCGTCCCGGCTGCCGATGTACGACGGCGTTACGAGCGCAGCCTCGAGGCGCTGCGCGATGTCGCTAGCCGCATTGACACAATCCACGTCTTCGACAATAGCGGACGAAATTTCGAGCACGTCGCCACGTTAGAGCGCGGTCGCGTCCTCGAGATGGTCGACAACATTCCCGCATGGGCTGAGCGCGCATTCGGTCCGCAGCTTGACCTTGCCCGGGATCGTGCCGCCGTCGTACAAGATGCGCGTTCGCAGCTACGCGGCACAAAGTCGAGCATCCTCACGCCGACGATCCGGGAGCGGTCCATCGGAAGCGACGCGGTCTTGACCGGGCGGGTGATCTCCACGGGTCGTGAGCACTTCGCAATCGTGACGAGTGGGAACAGTTTCAGTATCCTCGAGCGTGCCGCGCTCGAACGGACGCCGGCGGTCGGCGAGGAGATTCGCATCACCCTGCGTGAGGGTCGTGGTGCCGTCGAATCGGTCAACCGCGATCTGGACGCACAGGAACGCGGATGCTAAACGCCTATGTCGGAAGCCCAAGTGAATTGGCGCGACCGAATCAAAGCGCGCGTCACCGATCACGTGATAAACCACATTCCAGCCTCACTCTACAGGCAAGCCGATCTCACCCTTCAATACCGCACGGTCTTGGTTCGCTAGCCAAACAGGAAACTGCGGTCTACGACACTCAAACGTCGGCTTGTCTGATCGTAGTCGATTATCAGCGATTTTATCACTTTCGACACTTGTAGAGGATCGCGTCCCGGAGAATGGCGTATGAGGCCTAACTGGCAATCTGAAGCTAGCTCGTTACCACGGCGGATATCCGATGCAGTTGCTTGTCGCTCACAGACTGGAGTCCTTCGAGCTGCATGTCGCGTCGCAGTAACTGCCACTCGTCGTTCTGCTCGAGCAACAGTGCGCCGACAAGGCGGACTATTGAGGCATCGTTTGGGAAGATCCCAACGACGTCGGTTCGACGCTTAATTTCGGCGTTAACGCGCTCGAGTGGATTCGTCGAAGCGAGCTGCGTTCGATGCGCCTTGAGAAACGTCACGAAGGCGAGAAGGTCGTCGCGCGCAGCATCGAGAGATGTGGCAGTTTCGGGAATTTCGGCCGAAGCTGGTCCGCCACAACATCCCACTGCTCGCGAGCTGCGGCCGCCGTGTCTTGCGCAAAGACGGTATTGATGAGCGCGAGGACGACTTGCCGTTGTCCTTTGCCGGCATACGCTAGGGCGTTACGCACGAAGTGCACGCGGCAACGCTGCCAGGTGGCCGTAAAGACTTTGGCGATCGCCGCCTTCAGACCAAGATGCGCATCGGAGATTACGAGCTTTGTGCCGCGCATGCCACGGCGGGTCAAGCTACGCAGAAACTTCGCCCAAAACGTCTCCGCTTCGCTTGGTCCGATCGCAATGCCCAAACCTCGCGAACCCCGGCAGTATTGACTCCGACGGCTATTGTTACCGCAACGGATCCAAAGATATGGCCAGTCGCCTTCGATTATGCGGTTGAGAAACGCGCCGACGCGTTCGTCGATGTCCAGGCACAGTCGCGAGACTTGGCTCTTCGAGATTCCCGCCGTGCCCATCGCCTTAACGAGTTCGTCCACAGAGCGCGTTGAGACGCCTTGGATGTACGCTTCTTGAATCACCGCGACGAGCGCTTTCTCAGCAGTTCTGCGTGGCTCCAGAAACGCGGGAAAAAAGCTGCCGCGACACAGTTTCGGAACCTTAAGATCGATCGAGCCGGCTCGTGTCTCCCAGAGTCGAGCGCGGTAGCCGTTGCGGCTGTTGTCGCGCACATCGCTGCGCTCGCCGTAGCCGGCGCCGCACCGTTTGCTCAACCTCGAAATCACATGAGCCGCTCGGTAACGTGCCCGAGGAGCTCGCAGACGATGTCGTCTTGAGCGCCCTTTTCAAGAAGCTCCGCAAGCGCCATACCGTGCTTGGCCATTGTGGGTCCTTTCGTGTCGGTGTTTCTTCGCAAAAACAGCCTTCGCCGAAGGCCACGATGGCCGCATCCTACTTTACCCTAGCTGCCTCGTACACCACTCCCCGGGACGTGATCCGCTCTTGCTACTTGATAGACGCGCTGGGCGGCACCAGGCGGTGACCTCGGCGCCGGGCATTTCTGCCGTTACGGCAGGACAGGTCGCAGCCTTTTCGTCTCCCGAACTAGTCAGGCATTAGTTTAGAGGAATCAGGAAGCCACGACGCAACTGTTCGCCCGCAGGGTGGCTGTCGCGTAATCGTGCGCTTAGTGAGCACGGGCGGGCGCTTGCATTCCAATCTCCGCGAACCTCATCGCCGGCTTTCACACCTGCGCCGTCTTAACAGCGCCGCTCGATAGGCACGTTCCGCAAGCGTTCGATTAGGAGGCATATGCGAAGCCCGTTACGTCTGGCCGCGTCGGCGCTCGGTGTAATCTTTGCGCTTTCGGCTTGCGGCGGGCGTAGCATCGCGCCCCTTCCTTCAACCGATTCTGCAGACGGGGGGGCGGCTTCCGGAAGCGAGTCGGCGGCGAGGACCGCATCCGCTAACGCGGCCGCAACCGGCTACATCGCCGAGCCGCGCCTCTCCGGCGCGCTGGCGTATTCCGACGGCGGACGGCGCGCCGCGTCGGAGCCCGTCAGCGTCTCGCTGACGCTCGCCTACAACGATCAAGCCGGACTCGACCGGTTCGTCGCCACGGCGAGCGATCCGCACGCCGGCTCCTATCGCCACTTTCTGACGGCGGCGGAGTTCGCCGCGAGATTCGCGCCGACGCCGCAACAGGAGCAAAGCGTCGTCTCCGCGCTGCAGCGCGCGGGCTTTACCGTGACGCAGCGTTTTCCCAACCGTACGATCGTCGACGCGACCGCGCCGAGCGCGACCGTCGAGCGCTTCTTTAATACCGAAATGCATACGGTACACCAGGGCCGCTACGGCGAACGCTTCGCCAACGTCAGGCCGGCGACGGTGCCCGCGCCGCTGGCGGCGCTCGTGCGCTCCGCGTCGCTCAGTAACGTCGTGGTCGTGCGTACCGTGGCCGAGCAGACGGGCGGCGCGGAGCGAGCCAAGCAAATTACGCCGCATGCGAAAGCCGTCGGCACGCGCGGGCCCGCGACGGAAGCGCCGGCGGACCGGCACCTCGTGAAGCCCGACGCCGGCTGCTCGGGCCAACTGCTGCTCAATCCCGGGTTCGAAACGGGCAACGTCGATTGGAGCACCACGGCCGACGTCATCACCGAAGACTCCGGCGATTCGTATCAGGGCAACTGGTTCGCGTTCCTCGACGGATACGACTACGCCGAGACCGATACGCTGCAGCAGAGCGTTTCGATCCCCGCGGGCTGTACCGCGACGTTGACGTATCGCCTCTACATCGGTACGAATGAAAGCAGCGGCTCGGCGCTCGATACGCTGAAGCTGACGGTAAACGGCACGACCGAACAATCGTTCTCGAACCGTACGACGACGGGCGGCGCATACGTCGCGGAATCGGTGAACCTGTCGGCTTTCGCCGGCGGGACGGCAAAGGTGCTGTGGACCTCCAAACAGACCGGCGGCAACGCGACGTACTTCTTTATCGACTCCAGCGCCCTGACGCTGAGCGGCGGGACGGCGACGCCGACGCCGAAACCCACGGCCGCGCCGTCGTCGGCT
>CAXUFI010000137.1:4384-6783 GCA_964250245.1 uncultured bacterium | reverse complement strand
CGGCCGGCGCCCGCGCCGAGTGCGGCGCCCGCGTCTCCCTCGCCGGAGCCCCGCAGCTCTCCCCAGATCCCCGTCGAAATGAGATCGAAGCGCGTCGGCTCGCGTTATATCTACTTGACCAAGCAAAAGGCGAACCGGAAGATTTACGTTTTGCGAGCGGATTCCGAGACCGGACAATACTTCGGGGGCGACACCGGCCGTAGCGACTTCGTCAACCCGCACGTGACGTTTTTCGCCCAAGACGGCAAGCGAGTCGTCGCCGACGCGCCGACGGGGACGCTCGTGGAGAAGGACAAGACCGTCGACATGAGCGGCGGCGTGCGGGCGCGGACCGCCGACGGCAAGACGCTCGCGAGCGACACGATGCGTTACAACGACGCGACGGACACCCTCTACGGCGACGGCAACGTGATCGTAACGACGCCCGACGGCGAACGGCTCGAGGGCGACACGCTGGCCTGGAACCTGCGCGACGGGCGCCTCGACGTAGCGGGAGCGCGATGATCCCCGCGCCGGCCGTTACCGGCCGCCGCATCGTGCTCGAGAATCTCGTGAAGCGGTACGGCCGCCGCACCGTCGTCGACGACGTGAGCGCGTACGTCAACATGGGCGAGATCGTCGGCCTGCTCGGCGCGAACGGAGCCGGCAAGACGACGACGTTCTATATCGTCGTCGGCCTGGTCAAAGCCGACGGCGGGCGCGTCAGCCTCGAACGCGGCCCGGGCGACGCGATCGATCTCACGAGCTCGCCGATGTACCGTCGCGCGCGCTTGGGCATCGGGTACCTCGCGCAGGAAAATTCGATCTTCCGCAAGTTGTCGGTCGGCGACAACATCCGGCTGATCTGGGAAATGAACGGCGTTCCGCGCAAAGAGCAAGACCGGCGCTTGCCGGCGCTGCTCGAGGAATTCGGTCTCTCGCGCTTCGTCGACGCGCGTGGCGATTCGCTCTCGGGCGGCGAACGGCGGCGCGTCGAGATCGCGCGCGCCATCGCGACGGAGCCGGCGTTTCTGTTGCTCGACGAACCCTTCACGGGCATCGATCCGATCGCCGTCTCCGACATTCAACTGATGATCCGGCAGTTGCGCGAACGCGGGCTCGGCGTGCTGATCACGGACCACCAAGTGCGCGAAACGCTCGCCATCGTCGACCGTTCCTATATCCTCAACAACGGCAAGATCATCGCGGAGGGCGACGCCGAGCACGTGCTCGCCTCCGATCTGGCGCGCAGCGTCTATTTCGGTAAAGAGCTGCGGCTCTAGATGGATTCAACGACGTTGCATCCATCGCGAATTCGGCCGGCCGAATCGAGTACGTTGCGGCGAATCGGGCAACGCCCGACGAGCGTTTAATGGCGGCGGTCACGATCCTCGACCGCTACATGATCTCCGAACTCGGCGGCCCGTTCTCATTCGGTCTGTCCGCCTTCACCTTGATCTTCGCGGCGGCGAACATTCTGGCGATCAGCAGGCTCGTGGGCGAAGAACATGCGCCGCTCGGAATCGCACTCGCGTATTTCTTATGGCAGATGCCGCAAATCGTCGTGACGGTCGTGCCGATGGCGATGCTGTTCGGGACGCTGCTGACGTTGCAGCGGCTCTCCGGCGAGAGCGAGCTGACGGCTCTGAAAGCGGGCGGCGTCGGCCTCGTCCGCTCGGTAACGCCCCTGCTCTGCGTCGGCTTCGTCGTGTCGCTCCTGGCCTACGCGCTGCAAGAGGGCGTCGTGCCGTACGCGAACGACCAGGCGGTCTTTCTGCGCGACGATGCCATCCGCCACGTCGGTGCGTTCGGGGGCGGCAGCCATACCGTCATCACCGATCTCCCCGGCGGCGGCCAGCAGGTTACGTACTTCCACGGCTTCGATCCGAAAACGCAAGCGTTGCTCAACGTCACGATCGTCACGTATGCCGTTAATCGTCATCCGACGGGCGTGCTCTTCAGCGATCGCGGCCGCTACGTCGCGCCGACGTGGACGTTCGAAAATGCGACGGAATACCACTTCGCAACCGACGGCAGCACGGTGTCGCGACAAGACCCGTCGGTAACGATCGACGTCGGCGAACGGCCGAATCAGATCCAGGAGCGCGCCGCGGATAATAACCGGGAGACGATGAGCCGTTCGCAAATACGGGAGATCGTCGCGTCGAACCAGCTTTCTCCCGAGGAGACGCGCGCGTATCAGACGACGTACGAGGAGAAGCTTGCCCGACCGTTCGCATCGTTCGTGTTTACGTTGATAGCGTTACCGTTCGGGCTGCGGCCGCCGCGCGGCGGCGGCGGCACCGGGGCCGGCTTCGGACTCGCGGTCGCGATCGCGTTCGGCTACTTCGTCATCGAGAGCGCCAGCTCGGCGTTCTTCACGGGACTGCCCGGCGGTTATACGACCTCCACGCTCGGCG
>CAXUFI010000137.1:0-4284 GCA_964250245.1 uncultured bacterium | reverse complement strand
ACGCTCGGCGGACTCGCCGTCGTCGTCGTCATCGTGCTCGTCGCGGGGCTGATCGCCTACATCGGCGACCGCGTCGGCCACCAGGTCGGCCGCAGACGGATGACGTTGTTCGGTTTGCGGCCGAAATACACGTCGACGATCGTCGCGGTCGGAACCGGCATGATGATCGCGTTCGTCGTAACGCTCACGACGTTGCTCGCGTCGGGTTACGCCCGCGCCGCGTTCTTCCATCTCTCGGAAATCAATAACCGGGTGCACGACCTGCAGGCGCAGGCCGACGCCCTGGACCGCGTCCGCATCAGCAACATCGTCGTAAGCCGCGGCCAGCCGCTCTACAATCAGTTCTTAATCATCAACGCCGGACAGTCGCCGCAGGAGCAGTTCGCCGCGCTCTCGGTTTTCTTCGACACCATCGTTTCGGCACTCAACAAACGCTACGTGCCGAGCGGGCTGCGGCCGTTCGAAGGCAAAGCATCCGATCCCGATATCGCGAAGAAATTGCACGCCGTGCTCGACGATCAAACGACGCAAGGCTTTCTCTTGCGCGGGCCCGTCTTGCTGCTCGCCATCGCCGACGAAAATCTCTTCGCATCCGATAGGATTCGCTTCACCTTCGCGCCGTACGCCGATCAAGTGATCTTTCATGTTCGGCAACCGGTGACGAGCGTCGAGATCGACGGCGGGACCGCGATCAACCCCAACATCGCCTACGGTCAACTCGTCACGGCCATCCGCGAAACGGCGATCGCGAGCGGCATGCCGTCCTTTTTCGCGACCGTGATTCCCACGCTCACCGCCGCCGACGTGGCCAAGACGAGCCGCACGATTCGCAGCGGCCGCGGCCGGTTCTTCATCATCGCGCGCGCGACGAGCGACGTTTATCCGCACACGGGCGATATCCCGGTATCGTTCGAGCTCAGCCGGCAGCCGAAATGAACGGCGCGATCCTCGGCGTCGATCCCGGTACGCGCAAGTGCGGTTACGCCGTCCTGCGGGCCGCGCGCGAGTCGCCGCTCGAGCTCGGAATCGTCGCCACCGAACGGCTCGCCGAGACGCTCGCCGAACTCACGACGCGCTCGGCGGCGGCACGCACAACGCCTCCGTGGGCGCGATGCTCGCGACGCTCGGCATCCCGATCGAACTCGTGGACGAACGCGAGACGACGCTGCTCGCGCGCAAGCGCTATTTCCAAGCGCACCCGCCGCGCGGCTGGCGGCGTTTGGTGCCGCGCGGCATGCTGTTGCCGCCGCGGCCGATCGACGATTTCGCGGCGCTGCTCATCGCGGAACGTCTGCTGGACCGCGAGCCGTGACTTGGGCCGCGCGTCTCGCCGCGGCCGCGTTACTCGCGGCGCTCGCGTTACGCGCGCCGGCCTGGGCGACGCCCTTTGCGGACGTCCCGGCGAACCACTGGGCGTACCAGTACATCCAAAGCCTCGCCGCCGAAGGGATCATCGACGGCTACGCTGACGGCGAGTTCAAAGGCGACCGGCCCTTAACGCGTTACGAGATGGCCGTCATCGTGGCGCGCACGCTCGCCCATCTGCAGCGTGCCGGCCGGCAGCCTTCCAAAGCCGATCTCGACAAGCTCGAAAAATTAGTCGACGCGCTCAAGGACGAGCTCGACGCGCTCGGCGTGCGCGTGGCGAACGTCGAGGACGCGCTCGGCGAACTCGACCAGCGCACGAAGTTCGCGCAGTCGCTTTCGTTTCACGGCGCGTTTCTGCCGAACGTGACGTTCCGGCAAGCCGCCGTCGCGCCGAAATCGATCGCCAACACGACGGGCGCTCCCGTCACGACGTATTACGGCGCAACGATCCCCGGCGGCGCGAGTGCGGGAGCGATCGATCCGCTCGTCCTCGCGTTCGCCACGACGGACGATTCGAACGACCCGCTCACGCAGGCGCTCGCCGGGGTGCAGATTCGCCAGGACAGCCGCTTCTCGCTCGCCTACGCGATCGACCAGGATCTCAGCGTTTCGCTCCCCGTTCACGTGCTCAATTACGAATACGGCGGCGAGTTCACGCAACAAGCGAAAGTCGACATCGAACCCTCCGTGCAGATTGCGCTCGCGAAGGCGGGCGCGCTATCGAATCTGCGCTTCACGTACGGGCTCATCGACGGGTTGACGTCGTCGCGTACGGGTTTGGCGTTTCGGGCGCCGCAAGGCTACGACGGCGCGATCCCCTATGCGGAGCCGTATCAGCCGTATCAGAAAGGGGCGTCGCTCGCGGGCACCGTCGGCGAGGGCGCGTTCGGCTTTACCGATTTCGAGGCATCGTTCACGCGGCTCGACGAGACGCTCATCAACACGCAGCCCCGCGTGACCGATCCGGCCGTGCTGCCCTTCAATGCCGACAATTATTTCAACCCGGTCGTGCCCCCGCAGGCGGGGTACGTGCAGAGCGGCGCCGCCGCGGCACTGCAGACGGATTCGTTCTCGGCCGGCGGCGTGGCGCTCGGGCAAGTCTTTCTCACGCAGAAAGCGCAGAACGGCTCGGTCTACGTTTCGAGTTACGATGGCGAGACGTTCGACGCGGCCGGCGCGCGCACGGGCGGCCCCGCGCTCGTTGCGGCCGCGCCGGGCTTCACGTATAACGAAGCCTATAACGACGTCGTCTTTTCGCTGCCGCTCGCCGCGGGCTCGGTCGTGACGGTAACGTATCGCGGCCTGAGCCGCACGGACGATACCGCGTACGAACGCTACATGATCCACTTCCGCGCCAATCAAAAGTTCGCGCAGATCGCCGGGCTCGAGGCCGGCTTCACGTTCGACCGCATCTTCGATGTGGACGACGGCCTGCCGTACACCGGCGGCGCCTACGTTCCGCCCGTGGCGACGGCGGCGGGTTCGGGATACGGCGACGTGAGCGACACCGTGCTCGGCCTGGACTTTCAACTGCCGCTGCCCTTCGATTACGCGCGGCTCGGTCTGCACCCGCTGCTCTACGGCGAGCTCGCGCACACGAACTATACGCCCGATTCGCGCTTTTCCGGCGCGGCGGGGGACGCCGCGGCGCTGCTCGGCGTGCGCTTGCACGTGCGCAAGCTGCAACTCGCCGCGCAGTATCAAGAGGTCGGCGCGAACTATTTCGTCGGTGCCCCGTTTCAGTTTTACGGCAACGCGCCGGGGACGTTCGCGCAATACGCGTCCGGCTATCTGCCGGGGTTCTTCGGCTTCGCGAACGACGTCGGCATCAATACGCAATTCGACGGTCAGTTCGCGCGGGCGGGAGTAACGTCGCCGAACAGCGCCGGCAATCCGAACCTCACGTTCGTCTTCCCGATGTGGAACCCGCTGCGCGCGACGGGCCCCGAATACTATTCGGCCTTCGCGCCGAACTCGCGCGGAGAGACGCTGTCGCTCGACGGCCCGGTCCGCGTCGGCACGTTCGGCTTTACGGCGAACGGTTCGTACCAGCACCTCGAGGAGCTCCGCCCGGGCGAGCAGAGCGGCTTGTACTTCGGTCCGCTCTACGCCTCGAACGTCCGCGAGCGCTACGATCTCTACTCGGCGGGCGCGGGGTTCGCTTTGCCCGTCCTGCAACGTAAATTGACGGCGAACCTGACGGGGACGTTCGAGACGCTGCGCCGGCTCGATACGACGCCGCAAACGTACTATCCGATCGATCCGGCGACGCAGGCCGCGGATGCTGCGGCGTATGCGGCGGCCCGCGCCGCGTTCGGCGCGAGCCGCGTCACGTCGTTCCCCAATTACGTCAACGTGCGCCGTATCGCCATCTCGGCGGCGGCGGCCTTGCCGCTGACCAAAGATATCGTGCTCAGCGGCAGTTATACGACGCAACGCTTCGGCGGCAGTTACGGCACGACGCTCGGCCAAAGCGTATCGGAGCGTAAGGACTATTACGCGGGCACGCTAACCTACACGATCCCCAATACCAATTCGTCGCTCTCGTTTCTCGAACGGCGCTACTCGTATCTCGACGACGTCGTGCCGAACGCGAACCTCGGCGAAAACCGGCAAGATCTCGACTTCACGGTGCGGTTCTGACGTTCGCCGCGCCGGCGAGCCGCATCGTAACGGCCGGACTGCTGGCCGGCGGCGCGATCGTGCTCGCCACGCTGCAGGTGCTCGCGACCGTCACGCTGCGCGGCCGGGCCGTGCCCGGCGCTTGGGTGACGTTCGTGCCCGAGCCGGCGGCGGCGGACGCCTACGCGAAGACGCTGCAGGAGGCTCGCGCCAGGTCGCAGGACCTCGCCGCCGAAACGCGCAACACCGTCAAGCTCGAGCAGGACAACAAGCGAAAGACGCTGGAGCTCGACC
>CAXUFI010000136.1:0-6804 GCA_964250245.1 uncultured bacterium | reverse complement strand
CGTCCAGGGCGTGCGCACGGCGGCCAGTGCGAAGCGCCGCGTCGCGACGAACCCCGCCCACGGCCGCACGATCACCTCGGCCGTCCGGGCCCGCGCGAGCGCGACCGTGGCGTCGGTCGAGAGCGCATCGATTACGAGGAGCGCTGCACGGGCCGGGACGCTTGCGAGCGCGCGCGGCATATTGCGCGCTTCATCTTTGGTGAGGATGACGAACGTGACGTCTTCGAGTTTCAGGAGTGCGAAGCGAATGACGAAACGGGGACGCCGTCGGGAACGGCGCCCGCCCCCGCGGACCCGAGCGCCGCGCCGACGAAATCGCGATAGAGCGGCGACGAACGCGTGGGCCGCGATTTGAATTCGGGATGCGCCTGCGTACCGACGAACCACGGGTGCATGTCGGGCGCGAGTTCGACGCATTCGACGAGCGTCGTCCGGCCGACGACGTGATGACCCGAAAAGATAAAGCCGTGTTCGGTGAAAAGCGGCACGTACCGGTTATTGAATTCGTACCGGTGCCGGTGGCGCTCGCTGATCTCGAGTTCGCCATAGGCGCGCGCCGCGAGCGTCCCCGGCTCGAGCCGGCAGTCGTAGGCGCCGAGCCGCATCGTGCCGCCCATCAATTCGATATTGCGCTGATCGGGCAGAAAGTCGATGACGGGATCGGCCGTCGCTTCGTCGACTTCGCTCGTCATGGCGTCGGGCAGACCGCAGACGTGCCGCGCGAACTCGACGCAGGCGAGCTGCATTCCGAAGCAGATGCCCAGAAACGGGACGCGCTGCTCGCGGGCGTACTCGATCGCGCGCAACTTGCCTTTCACGCCGCGCGAACCGAAGCCGGGCGCGACCAAGATGCCGTCGACGCCTTCGAGCACGGCCGTCCCCGCATCTTCGACCGTCTCCGAATCGACGCGTTTGATCTCGACGTGCGCGTCGTGCGCGATCCCCGCGTGAGCGAGCGCTTCGACGATCGAAATGTAGGCGTCTTTAAGCTCGACGTATTTCCCGACGAGCGCGATCTCGACATGCCGCGCGGGATGCGTGATCCGCTCGACGATCGCTTCCCAGGCGTCGAGATCGAGGGCTTTCGGCGCGAGTTGCAGCCGCGCGATCACCGCTTCCGCCAACCCCTCGCGTTCGAGATTGAGCGGGACTTTGTAAATCGTGCTCGCATCGCCGTTCTGGACGACGTTGCGCGCGGGCACGTCGCAGAAGAGCGCGATCTTCTCTTTGAGCTCGAGCGGGATCGTTTGTTCGGAATTCGTTCGCAGGACGATCGCATCGGGCGCGATCCCGATCGAACGCAATTCGCGCACCGAATGCTGCGTGGGCTTGGTCTTAAGTTCGCCCGCGGCTCCGAGATGCGGCATGAGCGTGAGGTGAACGAACATGACGTTCTCGTCCCCGACGTCGTATCGCACTTGGCGTATCGCTTCGAGAAACGGCAGCGATTCGATGTCGCCGACGGTCCCCCCGACTTCGACGATACAGATGTCGGCGCCGCTCTTATCGGCGACCCGGCGGATTTGCGCCTTGATCTCGTTCGTGATGTGCGGGATCACCTGGACGGTCGCGCCCAAATAATCGCCGCGCCGTTCCTTATCGATTACGGAGGCGTAGATTTGGCCCGTGGTCACGTTGTTCACGCGCGTGAGCGATTCGTCGATGAACCGCTCGTAATGGCCGAGATCGAGATCGGTCTCGGCGCCGTCCTCGGTTACGAAGACCTCGCCGTGCTGGTACGGATTCATCGTCCCCGCATCGACGTTAATGTAGGGATCGAGCTTCTGAATCGACACCGAGAGACCGCGGCTCTTAAGCAGGCGCCCGAGCGACGCCGCCGTGATGCCCTTGCCGAGCGAACTTACGACTCCCCCGGTGAAGAAGATGTACTTCGCCACTATGGGGCGGTCGGGTTCGGCAAGCGGACCGTCCCTCCCGCCCGGGCTCACGTGCGGACGGCCACCACCCGCTCGAGTCGCGCGTAATCGCGCTCGATCCAAACGGTCGCCGAGCGGTGGAAGCTGCGTCGCGCGAGCGCCGCGAGCGCGGGCACGGTATCGGGGCCCGCTTCCATAAGCAGCCACCCGCGCGCCGCGAGCGGACCGGCGGCAGCTGCGAGCAAGCGCCGGTAGACGGCGAGCCCGTCCGGGCCGCCGTCGAGCGAGACGCGCGGTTCGAACGACGTGGGGTCCGGCGCGGCCGCGAGTTCGCTCGCGCGGACGTACGGCAGATTCGCGACGATACCGTCGAAACGTTGCCCGCGCGGCAACGCCTCGAAGAGATCGCCGAGCACGAAGTCGATGCGGGCCCCCACGCCGTGCGCGCGCGCGTTGGCGGCCGCGACCGCGAGCGCCCCGGCGGAGATATCCACGGCGGTGAGGCGAGCGCCCGGAACCTCGGCCGCGAGCGTCGTCGCGAGAATCCCGCTCCCGGTACCGGCGTCGCAGATTCGCGGCGCCGGCAAATTCGAGCCGCGCAATGCGGCAAGCGCGCACGTCACGAGTAGTTCGCTTTCGGGCCGCGGCACGAGCACGTCCGGCGTGACGGCGAAGCGCCGGCCGTAGAAGCCCGCTTCGCCGAGAATATACGCGACGGGTTCGCCGAGCGCTCGCCGTTCGAGCGCCTGCAGAAAGCGCTCGCGCAGTGCTTCTTCCAGCGGCTCGTCCGCGTGCGCCAAAAGCCAGGCCGAAGAACGGCGTACCAGCGCGGCAAGGAGCAGTTGCGCGTCGTAACGCGCCGAGTCGCTCGAGCGCAGACGTTCGCGAGCGAAGACGAGCGCGGCGCCGACCGTCATGCGCTCGAGTCGCGCGCCGCAGGCACCGGCGCGCGGTAGAGCGATAGTTGCGTTCGTGCTGGATTACGCGACATTCGAACTCGGCGAGACGACGCTCGAAAACGGCGGCACGTTACGCGATGCGCGGCTGGCGTATACGACTCATGGAACCCTCGATGCAACGCGCTCGAATGCGGTCGTGGTTCCGAGCGCCTACGGCGGGACTCACGCGGATAGCGCTTGGCTCATCGGTCCGGGAAAGCCGCTCGACACGGCTCGCTGGTTCGTCGTTGCGACGAATCTCTTCGGCAACGGACTCTCCAGTTCGCCGAGCACGACGCCCGGCGGCGACTTTCCGCAGGTCGGCATCTACGACAACGTCGCGGCGCAATACCGGCTCGTCACCGAACACTTGCGCGTCGAAAAGGTCGCCCTCGTCGCCGGCTTCTCCATGGGCGCGCAGCAGGCGTTTCATTGGGCCTGCGCCTATCCCGATTTCGTCGAGCGGATCGTGCCGATCTGCGGCTCGGCGCGAACCTCGCCGCACAACCGCGTCTTCATCGACGGCGCGGTCGCGACGCTCGAGGCAGCGGGCCCCGCGACGCTCGGGCGCGTCTGGGCCGCGTGGGGTCTCTCGCAAGCGTTCTATCGCAACGAAGTCTGGCGCACGCTGGCCGGCGCGACGACCCTCGAAGCCTTCGTCGACGATTGGTACGGCCCGGCCGCGTTCGCGGGCGACCCGCGCGACTTGCAGGCGATGTTCGCAACGTGGCGCGCCGCCGACATCTCGCGCCGTCCTCCGTATGCGGGCGATCTCGTGAAAGCCCTCGGCTCCATAAGCGCCCGCGCCATCGTCATGCCGAGCCGCACCGATACGTATTTTCCGCCCGAAGACAGCGAGCTCGAAGTGCGTCACCTGCCGCACGCGGAATTGCGCGTCATACCCAGCGACTGGGGCCATGCCGCCGGCGCCGGCGTCAACGCACCCGATAACGAGTTCATCGCCCGAGCGATTCGCGAGCTCCTCGACGGCTAGAAATCGTCGACGAGCGACGCTAGGACCGCCGCGTATTCTTCGTAGGCGAAGCCGTCGAACTGCCACGAACACGACCAGGGCAAAAGCCCGCGGAGTTCGGCCGTCCCTCGATCGTCGAGCGGTTCGTAGCGTAGCGCGAGCGACGCGAGGCGGATGCTCTGAGGAAACGTGCCGTCCGCGTTATCGAGCACCATCTTGCTCGCGCCGAAAAACGTCAGCGTCGCGAGATAGGTGATGCGATCGCCGCGCAACGTACCGTAGACGCGCGCCGTCAGGCGACGCGTTTGCATATCGAGCGCGAGCGAAGCGAGGTACGCGGCCGCGAACGAACGCGACGCGACGACGTCGAGAGCCTCTTGATCGCGGGCGGCGGCACTCACGCCACGTTTTTGCGCGTGCGAGCGCGCCGCGTCCTGCGATGATGAACTTCCGTCGAACGGCTCGCGGAGCGCCCGCACCTCGGCCCGAGTAGGACATAAGGCGATACGAGCGGCGGCAACGTTGGTGTTTCGGTCGGGGAGCGATCGAACCGCCTCGCGTACGTCTCGCGCTATGAAGCCAGTTCTTCGGACCGCGCTGGTTCTCGCGTGTCTTATCAATCTATCGCCGCTCTGCGCCGGAGCGACGACGACGCAGACGCCCGAGGCGCGTACCGCGGCCTACATGGCCGGGATCGCGGACGATCCGAACGCACTGCTGACGTTCCTGCTCGCGATGCCCAAGGGCGGCGACCTGCACCATCATCTCACGGGTTCGGTGTATGCCGAGAGTTATATCGATTACGCCGTCCAGGACGGTGACTGCTTCGCGGCGGACTTCACGATCGTCGCTCCGCCATGCGACGCCGCCAAGGGCGTTTCGCCGGCCTCGCGCGCGGTCACGGACTACGCGTTTCGCAACCTGACGATCGACGCGCTTTCGGATCGCAACTTCTCGCCGACCCCGGGCGACACGAGCCGGCTCGTCCACTTTTTTAAGACGTTCTTCAAGTTCGATTTGGTAACGAACGGCCACTGGCCGCAAGAGTTCGCCGAAGTCGTGCACCGGGCCGCCGTCCAACACGTACTCTACGTCGAAACGCAATTGACGCCCGATAAATTCAAAGCGATTCCGCTGGGAGAGAAAGTCGGCTGGAACGACGATTTCGCCGTGATGCGGGCGCGACTGGACGCCGCCGGCATGCCGGCGCTCGTGGCGCAAGGCCGCGCAAATCTCGACGCGGCCGAACGCGGCATGCGCAAAATCCTCGGCTGCGACGGCCCCACGCCCGACGCCGGTTGCGGCTTGACGCTGCGCTATCAGAATCAAGTCCTGCGCGCGCTCAGCAAGCAGGCGGTCTTCGCTCAGATGCTCGCCGGCTTCGAAATCGCGAACGTCGATAAACGCGTGCTCGGGCTCAACATCGTCGAAGCGCAAGACGACTACACGCCGATGCACGATTTCGAAGTACAGATGCGGATGTTCGCTTATCTCCATCACGTCTATCCGAAGGTTCACATCGATATGCACGCGGGTGAGTTATTTCCCGGCCTCACGCCGCCCGAAGAGATGGAATCGCCTTCACACATCCGCGATTCGCTCGACGTCGGACATGCCGAACGCATCGGCCACGGTCTCGACGTGCTATACGAGCGCGATGCGCAAGGTCTGCTCGCCCAGATGGCGCGCGATCATATCCTCGTCGAAGATCCGATCTACATCCACGAACTCATCGGCCCGGGCGTCGTCGGCGGGGACGTGCTGCCGATCTATCTCAAAGCCGGCGTGCCCGTCGCGCTCGCCACCGACGATGAGGGCGGCGCCCGGTCGAACTTGACGCAGACCTTCGAGCGCGCCGTCGCGGGCTACCACGTAACCTACGTACAACTCAAGCGTATGGTGCGGGATAGTTTGCAGCACGGTTTCATCGAGGGCGCGGACCTCTGGCGGGGCCCCGAGCAATTCGGCCACATGGTGGCCGCCTGCGCGACGACCCCGCTCACCGCCGGACCGCCGGCGGGGGGCCCGTGCGCCACGCTTCTCGGTTCGAGTCCGAAGGCGACGCTCGAGTGGAGAGAAGAGGTCGCCTTCGCGGACTTCGAGCGGGGCTTCTAAGGCGAACGGCGGACGCTCTACGCCGCCGGCGACTCTCCGGCGAGCAGCTTGGACTTCTCATCTTGCTGCAGCCGTGCGACGATCCGCCCGAGCGCGCCGTCCATCAAGCCTTTGACGTCGCCAAAATTCTCGTTGATGCGATGATCGGTGACGCGATCTTGCGGGAAGTTGTAGGTCCGGATCTTTTCGCTGCGGTCGCCCGTGCCGACCTGACTGCGGCGCAAACTGCCGACGGCTTCTTCGGCTTCGCGGCGCTTGCGATCGGCGAGCATGCTGCGCAGCATCGTCATCGCGCGCGCGCGATTTTGCAGCTGCGAGCGTTCCTCGCTGCATGAAACGATGATGCCCGACGGCACGTGCGTGATGCGGATGGCGGACTCGGTCTTATTAACGTGCTGGCCGCCGGCGCCGGAAGCCTTGTACGTGTCGATTTCGAGGTCTTTGGGGTTGATCTCGACGGCGGCGTCCTCGTCCACTTCGGGCAGCACGGCCACGGTCGCCGTGCTCGTATGGACGCGTCCTTGCGACTCCGTCAGCGGGACGCGTTGCACGCGGTGCACGCCGCTCTCGTATTTAAACACGCGATACGGCTCGCCGCCTTTGATCGACAGCACGATTTCCTTAGCGCCGCCCGCATCGCTATCGCTTTGCGAGACGATCTCGGCGCGCATCTTGAGCGATTCCGCGTAACGCACGTAGAGACGCGCGAGTTCGGCGCCGAAGAGGCTCGCTTCGTCGCCGCCGGCGCCCGCGCGGATCTCGACGAAGACGTCCTTGGAATCGTTGGGGTCGCGCGGCAGCATGAGCTCCGTCAGCTGCGCTTCCAGCTCCCGGCGGGGGGGGGGGGCCGCGCCCCCGGGGCCTGCGGCGCGCGCGGGGAAGTAGGGAGCGCAATGCAGGT
>CAXUFI010000135.1:0-6850 GCA_964250245.1 uncultured bacterium | reverse complement strand
ACCCTGGGACGCGGGCGCGTTCGTGCGCACGCTCGAGCGCGAGGTGCGCGGCGCGGCGCCGTACGTCGCCGAGACCGCCGTCCGCCGGCCCTTCGCCATCGCGACGTACGAAACGCAACGCGTCGTGCGGCGGCGCAAGACGCACTTCAGCGCCTCCTCGCTCGCGACGTATGCCGAGTGCGAACGGCGCTGGTATTACCGCTACGTTTGCGCGGCCGTCGAAGATCGCGGTAGCGCGGCCTCGTTTTACGGTACGGCCTTTCATTGGGCGCTCGAACGTTTTCATGGCGAATTCGCGCGGGCCGATGCGGCGCCGCTCGACGTTCTCGAGCGTAAACTCGAAGGCTACCTCAACACGGCCTTCGAGCGTTACCGGGCGGGCTTCGAAACCAACGTGGAGTACGAATTGCAGCGGCGGCGGGCTCAACGTACGGGGCGGCGGTATCTCGCCTGGTTCGTCGAGCGCGCGCGCGCGCACCCGTTTACGGTCGTCGGCACGGAGGCCGTCGTCGAACTGCAACTCGGCGGTTACAACTTCATCGGGTATATCGACCGGCTCGATCGCGACGACGCGAACGCGGCCGTTACCGTCGTCGATTACAAAACCGGCAGCATCGCCGAAAGCGCCGCCGAATACCGCGCGAACGTCGCTAACTTCATCGACTTTCAATTACCGTTTTATTATTGGGCGCGGACGGCGGCCGGCGACCGCGTCACTCGGCTCGCGCTCGTGCCGCTCAAGGACGCCTCCCGCGACGTGGCGCCCGTGGAGCTCGAAATCGTACCCGTCGCCGCGCCGCGACGCGCGTCCGAGGCCGCGACCGGGACCATCGGGATCGACGAACTCGAGCGCGCGCGGGCGCGCATGATCGAGATCGCCGCGGCGCTCGCCGACGGTCCGCTCGAGCAGTTCCCCGTCACCGGCGATCCGGACGACTGCCGGTATTGCGCCTACCGCAACGCGTGCCGGGACCGGCCGCTCGAGCGCGAGGACCGGTTCGGGCGATGACCCCCGCGCCCGGTACGCTCGCGGCCGGTCTCGACGCCGGACAGGAGGCCGCCGTCGAGCACGGTGCGTGCGCCGGAGCGCTAGCGATTTCGGGAGCCGCCGGCAGCGGTAAGACGTGCGCGCTGGTGCGGCGATCCCTGCGGTTGGCGAGCGAACCCGGAACGGGCGCGGTACTCGTCACGGCACCGAGCGAAGCCGGCGTCGCCCGCTTGCGCGCGCGCCTGGCCGCGGAGGCGCCGGGCGCGAACGTGCGCTGCGAATCCTTCGGCGACGTAGCGTTCGCACTGCTGCGCGAGGCGAACCCCGCAGCCGTTATCGAGACGATCGACGACGTTCGCGCTTCGCGCCATTTCGAAGCGGCCGGGGCGGAACTATTCGCGCTCGAATGGACGGAATTCGTAAGCGCGCAGATCGATCCGGAAATAACCGGTCTGCGCGCGCCCGAGCGCTTCTCCGCCGCCGCTTTCCGGCTCATCCGCAAGTTGCGCGCGGCGCTGGTTTCGCCGGCAGCGTTTCGAGCGTACGGTTTGCAAGGCGCGACGTCGTTTTACGGTAACCCGCCGAACTTCGCGAGCGCCGATCTCTTGCTCGCGACGCAACCGAAGTACCGCGATTCGCTGCGCGTCGGCGAGACCGAACTCGAACGTCAACGCCGGCGCGAAGTCGATCTCGTCAAAGTCCTCACGCGGCTATACGAATCGTACGTCGAAGCGCTCGTCGCCCACGGTTGCCTCACGCCCACCGACGCCGTCTACGAAGCGGCGCTCGCGCTACGCGAGCGGTCCGACCTGCGCGAGCTCGCGCGGCACACCTATCGCGCGTTACTGGTCGACGACGCGCAGGATCTTACCGCCGGCCAACTCGGACTGCTCGAAGGGATCGCGCGAGCCGGACTCGCCAACGTGACGTTCGCAGGAGACGAGCTGCAGAGCACGTGCGGCTTCGCGACGGGCGCGCGCGGCGGCGAAACGTTGAAACGCGCCGCCACGACGATCGTCCTCGACCGCGCGTACCGGAACGCCGCCTTCGAGCGGAGCGCGCGCACGCTGCTGACGCCGGCCGGGGCGAACGGCACCGCGCCGCCGCCCGGCGCGAGCGTACACTTTTATCGCGCCGATACGATGCGGGACGAAGCGCTCTACGTGGCGAGCGAAGTCGCCCGGCTGCTCGCGAGCGGCACGCCGCCGGACGAGATCGCCGTGATCGCACGCAACTTGCGCTGCGCGCACGCCTACATCGACGCGTTGCTCGCGCGCGGCGTCCCGGTCGACGTCGCGGGTGCGGCGAGTCTCTACGACTTCCCGGCGGCGCGGGACGCGCTCGCCGCGCTTTGGTCGGCCGTCGACCCCTTCCGACACGACTATCTCTTGCGCGCGCTGCAGGCGCCGTGGCTGCGCCTCTCCGACGCGAGCGTCGCGACGCTCTGCGCCGAGGCCGCCGACCCGCAACCCGTGCTCTTCGAACTCGAAGGCGAAATCGAGAGCGCCGGCGCGCGGCGTTGGGACCGGCGCCGCAGCCTGCGGTTGGGACGCAACGTGACCCGCGGCGACGCCGACCTCGACCTGCCGCCCGAAACGCGGCTGCGGCTGGAAAGCTACCGGACGGCGCTCGCGCGCTACGAGCGGGCGGCGCGCCTGGTCGAACCGCCCGAGCTCGCGCGGCTCGTCCTCGACGAAACGGTCCTCGCAACGGCGGGCGCCGATGCCCGCGGCCTGTTCACGCGGGGCCTCGTCGCCCGGCTGCAAGCCGATATCGAGGCGTACTTCGCGCGCGAACCGCTCGCTTCTCTCGGCGATTTTCTGGGTTTCGCAGAGAGTGTCGCGGCCGCGGAAGACGATTTACTTTCGCTGCGGCCGGTGCTCGCGAACGCGGTGCGCGTGCTCGACGTGGAGGCCGCCAAAGGCGAGAGCTATGCGGCGACGTTCGCGGTCGACGTGCGCGCGGGCGCCTGGCCACGCTATTACGTGCCCGACGCATTTCTCTTCATGCCGTCGACGGGGATGATTCCCAAAGAGAACGTGGGCGACGCCGCGGCCGCCCGGACCGCGAAATTTACCTATTCGCTCTTTCGCTATCGCTTGCGCGAGAAATACAACGCGGAAGAACGCCGAGCGCTCTATTGCGCCTTAACGCGGGCGCGAGATTACAGTTCGATGAGCGTTTGGGGACGCGCCACGCGCGGAGCAGCGACGCCGGAGTTATTCGAGGAACTACAGGCGACCGCTCCGCGTTAGGCCGGCACCGCTCGCGCATTCGCGCGACGTAAATGAGACGAAGATGAGACTCGATACCTCGACCGATCCGCAGGTCGGATACCGCCCCGCCGGCTCGTTGGCGTTCGCAACGGCGCTGCAGCCCTACACGGGCCCCTTTACGCGCCGTCACGCCGCGCATCTGTTGCGGCGGGCGGCGTTCGGAGGGACGGCGCGCGAAGTCGATGCGTTGACGGCGCTCGGCGCGCAGGCGGCCGTCTCGGCGCTCTTCAACCCGGCCGAACCCGAGGTCGCGTTTCCCGATTATCCCGACACGGACGAACTCTACGATCGTAAGCAGCGGCGCCTGGCGGCGCAAAACTGGTGGATCGATCGCATGCTGCGCACGAAGCGGCCCTTGCAAGAAAAGATGACGCTCTTCTGGCACGGCCATTTCGCCACCAGCATCAACAAAGTGCCGCCCGTGTTGATGGTCGAGCAGATCGACCTGTTGCGGCGCCTCGGTCTGGGCGACTTTCGCGCGCTGCTCTCGGCGGTCTCGAAAAACCCGGCGATGCTCGTGTGGCTCGACAACCGCTCCAATAGCAAGCTGCATCCCAACGAAAATTACGCGCGCGAGGTCATGGAACTCTTCGCGCTCGGCTTAGGAAATTACAGCGAGGACGACGTGCACAGTGCGGCGCGCGCGTTCACGGGCTGGACGCTCGACCGCGAGCTCGCTTACGTCTATCGCCCGGGCCTCCACGACGCCGGACCCAAGACCTTCCTCGGACGCAGCGGGAACCTAACGGGCGACGACGTCCTCGCGACGATCGTCGCGCAACCGATCCACCAGCGCTTCATCTGCCGTAAGCTGCTCGAGTACTTCGTCTACTCCGACCCCGAACCCGAACTGATCGAAGCGCTCGCCGCGACGTACGCCGTCACGGGTTACGATATCGCGCGGACCGCGGGCACGGTGTTCCGCTCCAACGTCTTCTATTCGACGCGCGCCTATCGCGCGTTGCCGAAGAGCCCGATCGATTTCACGATCGGTCTGCTGCGCTTCATGGAAGTCGCCGGCGCGCCCAAAGAGACGGTCTATTGGATGCGCCGCATGGGCCAGGAGCCGCTCGCGCCGCCGAGCGTCAAAGGCTGGGACGGCGGCCCGGCGTGGATCAACACGGCGACGCTGCTCGCGCGGTTCAATTACGTCAACCGCGTCGTCAAGGTGGCCGCGGCCGGCGGGGCGCAAGCGATGACGGCCGGCTATCCAGCGTATACGCCCGATGCGATCGTGCAACAGGCAGGCGGTCTCGACGCGCGACGCGTCCTCGATACGATCGTGGGCGACGCGATCGAGGACGACGTTACGAGCGACGTGCGGCTCGCGCTCGCGCGCTATCTCGATTCGTCGGACGCGTCGCTGCCGACGCCGTTCGGCAGCGAGAACTACCAAGAAAAGATTCGCGGCGCGCTCGCGCTCGTGCTCAACCTGCCCGCCAACCAGCTTAACTGATCGGATCGTTCATGAATTCACGGCGCGCCTTCATTTCCAAATCACTCGGCGTCGCGGTCCTGGGCGGAACGCTGCCCTCGTTCCTCGCGCGACCCGTGCTCGCGCAGGCGCTGCCCGCGCTCGGCACGACGGTCGATACCGGTAACGTGCTGCTCGTGATTCAAATGGTGGGCGGTAACGACGGGCTCAACACGGTCGTGCCCTATTCCGACGACGCGTACCATCGCGCGCGGCCGGCGCTCGGGTTAAATGAAAATACCGTGCTCAAGTTAGACGGCCGCATCGGCCTCAATCCGGTGCTGGCGCCGCTCGACGATCTCTACAAGGACGGCCGCGTCGCGATCTTACAGGGCGTCGGCTATCCCAATCCCAACCGCTCGCACTTCGAAGCGACGCAAATTTGGGAGACGGCGTCGCCCGATCGTCCCGCGTCGAGCGGCTGGCTCGGGCGCTATCTCGACGAGATCGTGCCGGCGAACCCGGTCACGAACCCCGCAACGCTCTTCGCCGCCGTCACGCTCGGCGACACCGTTCCGGCGGCGCTTATCGCCGGCCACGTCGACGTGCCCGCGATCGGCGCGCTCGCGAGTTTCGGCTACAATGCGGGCCAAGATACCGCCTCGCGCTTGACGGCAGGCTCGCTCTACGACGGCGCGAAGGCGGGCCAGTCGCCGTACCTCGGGCTCATCGAAGAGACCGCGCGCAACGCCATGCACGGCGGCGATCTTCTCAAAACGAAGATCGCCGATTACAGGCCGGCGGTCGCCTATCCGAAGGACGCTTTCTCGCAGCAGCTCCAGCTCGCCGCGCAAATCATCGGTTCGAACGTCGGCACGCGCATCGTGTTCGTCTCGATCGGCTCGTTCGACACGCACGCTCGCCAGCGCGCGCAGCAAGACCGGCTCCTCGGTTATCTCGCGCAAGGCTTGCACGCGTTCTACGCCGATCTCAAGGCGCACGGCACGGACGGCAACGTGCTCGCGATGACGTTCTCGGAATTCGGCCGCCGCGTGACGCAGAACGCCTCCGACGGCACCGATCACGGCGCCGCGATGCCGCTCTTCATCGTCGGGGGAAAAGTTCGCGGCGGCGTGTACGGCGACCATCCGTCGCTCACCGATCTCGACGTTAACGGCGATCTCAAGCACGGCATGGATTTCCGGGCCGTCTATGCAACGGTCGTCGAGCGATGGCTCGGACACGATACGAAGGGCATCATCAGCGGCGATTACGAAACGGTCGCGTTCGTCTGAGCTCGCGGCGGGCGACGTAAGGCCGTGCGTGGCCTCGTCTCCCGCGTGCCGCTCATAACGCTCGAACCGATCGCCGTCGACGAGTACGTGCGCGATGTGTTACCCGACACGTATTCGCTTTGGGGCGGCGAGAGTTCGTTCGAACGGTACGCGCTGGAATTCCGCGCCGTTGCCGGGTCGCCGTACGCGCGCCGCCGGCGCTTCACGATCGGTATTCGCGACGGCGGCCGCATCGCGGCTTCGTGCAAGAATTACGATCGCGAACTGCGCTGGAAGAACGAGTCGCTGCGGGCCACCGGGATCGGCGCGGTTTACACGCCGGCGGCGCTGCGCGGGCGCGGCTATGCGAGCGCCATGCTCGGCGCGCTGCTCGACAGCGAACGCGATGCGGGCCGCGATCTCGCCTATCTCTATTCCGATATCCATCCCGTCTTCTACGAACGGCTCGGCTTCAGCGCGTTACCGTCGCGGCTAATGACGATTCGGGCGGCTTCGCTCGACGGCACGGCCGCCGGGGCGCAGCCGCTCGAGAAAGGCGACTGGACGGGCGTGCGGCGCTGCTTCGAGCGGCTCGACGGGTCGCGAGCGTGGAGTTTTCGCCGCACGCCGCTGGTTTGGAATTGGATGCGCGCGCGGTGGGACGCGCCGCCGCGCGAAGGTTCGCAATCGGTGCAGCTCGTGATTCGCCGCGGCCGGAGCGTCATCGCTTACGCGATCGGCCGCCGCGTGTTACGCGAGGACACGTACGCCGTCGACGACTTCGGTTTCGACGGTGACGAAGGACGGCAGTTACTGCCGGCGCTACTGCGCGCCGGAGCGGGCGATTTGCGCCGCGTCGGCAGCTGGCTGCCGCCGGACCCCGCGCGCGCGGCAGGAC
>CAXUFI010000134.1:0-6908 GCA_964250245.1 uncultured bacterium | reverse complement strand
CCCGCCCCCCCCCTCCTTTAACTCCATAACAATGCGCCGGGGCGCCAAACCACGCGCGCCACGAAAAGCGAGCGTCCTAAAGCACCAGATCAAGGAAGGGGGTGATGTCTTCGCGGGCCACCTCCATACCGACGCCGCGCGCGTTGTAACGCGCGTCGTGAAAATCGGAGCCGGCGGTCATGACGAGGCCGTACTCCGCGGCGATGCCGCGGAAGTGCGCGACTTGATTTTGATCGTGCGTCGGATAGAACGTCTCGATGCCGGCGAGCCCCGCTTCGACCAACTCTTCGATGATCGATTCGTCCTTGAGCCGGCCGGGGTGAGCGAGCACGGCGACGCCGCCGGCACGGGCGACGAGCTTCACCGCGTCGTGCGGCCGCAAGTACGTCTGCGGCACGTAGCCCGGTTTGCCCGGCGTCAGCAATTCGCGAAACGCCGAATCGATATCGCGGGCGTAGCCCTTTCGAATGAGGGCGCGCGCGACGTGCGGCCGGCCGAGGGCCGCTTCATCCGCCGCTTCGGCGCGCACCTCGTCGAACGAGACGGCGTACCCCGCCGACGACAGCTGCGCGGCCATCGTTTCGGCGCGGTCGCGCCGGCGCCCGCGGTTGCTCGCGATCGCTTCGCCGACCGTCTCGTCGTCGAGCGCGAACCCGTACCCGAGCACGTGAACCTCATTGCCGCGATACGTGGTGTTGAGTTCGACCCCCGTCACGACGTCGGCGGAGCCGGCGGCCTCCCCGAGTTTCCGATACGCACCGAGCGAATCGTGATCGGTAACGGAGAAGATCTCGACTCCGCGGCGAAGCATGGCGGCGCCGAGCTCGGCCGGCGTCAGCGTTCCGTCGCTCTCGAGCGTGTGACAATGGAAGTCGACGAGCACGCGGGGGCGGTTACGACCGCGCCCGAGCCTTGGCCTTCTTACGAGACGGGACGAAATAGACGAGGACCCGCTTCTCTTCACGGAATCCGACGAGCGAGCGCTGCTGCGCCGGATCGCGCAGTGCCTCGAGCGCGTACTCCACGAACTCGTCGGACCCGTTCTCGTCGTCGAGAGCTTCTTCGTCGGCCGGGCTCTGCACGAGCCGCTCGGCGAAGCGTTGCGCGAGCAACGCTACGAGCAATTGCAATTCTTCCCGCGAGAACGTGCGCGCGTCGCGGGTCACGCGCACGAAGCTCACGGCCGCGTCCGACTCGGTCACGACGGTCAGGGCGTCGAAGCGCTCGCGCGTGAGCTCGAGCAGCGAGCGGACGTGTTCGCCGACGGCCTCCCGCAGCTGCCGTTCGACCGTGCGCTCGAGGCGGCCGCGGACGGCGAACGACAGGGTCACGGTCCCCTGGGCGGGGTTCGAGCCGATCGTGGCGATCTGCGGATAACGAACCAAGAGCGCGATAATGAGACCGACGGCGTCGGACGCTTCTTGGGCTCGGCTCGCGGCTGTGGAACGCATAGGCCTTCTTATGTCGGAGGGTGGGTGAGGGGCGGTGTTCGTTCGGAGCGTCGCGGGGGTTTCCCGCCGCAACCCTAACTAAGGCGGCGATGGGTGAGCCTCGCACCCCGCTCGAGCCGCCCAGCCCCGAGCAGGCGGCCTTTCTCGAGCGGGCGATGACTCAGTACGGCAACGCGACCTACAATTTCGCCTTCCGGCTGACCGGCAACGAATCCGACGCCAGAGATCTGACGCAGGATGCTTTCGTCCGCGTGTACCGCGCCTGGCGCTCGTTTGTGCCGGGCACGTCGTTCCTCTCTTGGATTTACCGAATCGTAACGAATCTCTATCGAGACGAACTAAGGAGACGAAAAGGGCGTTTCCTTGAAGAGATACCGGAAGACAACGCCCCCCAGGACTTCGGCGGTCAACGGCCCCTAGCCGTCAACCCGATCGACGATTACGTGAACCGGCAATTCGGAGAGCCGCTGTCCAGAGCGCTGGCGGCACTCTCCCCCGATCAGCGCCAAGTCGTCATCCTTGCGGATATCGAGGAATACAGTTACCAGGAGATTGCGGAAATAATGGGTTGCTCGATCGGAACGGTGCGTTCGCGCCTGCACCGCGCTCGAGCCCTCCTGCGCCGTCTCGTCGAGCGAGCACAACAATGATGAACCAGCACCTTACGACCGAAACGATCATCGACTTCCTCCATAACGAGCTCGCCTCGCAGGACGACGCCCGCGTTCACCTGCACCTGGCCGAGTGCGCGGCCTGCCAGTCCGTTTACGAGACCGAAGCCATGCTCGGCGAAACGCTGCGTGCCGCGGCGACCGCCGAGCAGCGGGAGATGCCGTCGCTCGTAGCCGCGGCCGTCTGGCAGCGGATCCGCGAAGCACGGCCGGGACCGCTTAGCCGGTTGGCGGCGTTGCTACGACCCGTCGTGGCCGTTCCGGTCGCGGCGGCCATCGTCGCGGGGGCGTTCTTCGCCTCGTCGTACGGCCATGCCGGCGGCGCGCCGAAGATCGATGCGACCTATTACCTGCAAGCGCATGCCGCGCAGGCCGGGCTCAGCCCCCTCTCGGATCATCCGGGCTCGCAGATGCTCGAAACGTCGGTCGCGGATACGGCCTCCGATCGCAGCGTCGCCGATCGTTACGCGAGCGACGCGCGAGCCGGCTCGTTCGATGCCATGCAATAGAGGTCGGTTCGGCCGGCCGCTCGCGCTCGTAGCCCTCTCCGCGCTCGCGGTCGCGCCGCCGGTCGCGGCGTCGCCCGCCGAAGATCCGGTCGCGCTGTTGCGCGCCAGCATGCTCGCGCCGACCAACGTCTCGTACGTCGGTCAATTCGAGACGATCCGCTTCAGTTCGAGCCGCGCGAGCGCGACGATCGTGAAGATCGAACATCGCGCTCCCGGGCTAACGCGGCGCTGGTACGTCGCCCCCGAAGCGCTCTACGGCGATTACACGGTAACGCGCGACAACGCGACTTACGAGTTCGACCCCAAGGCCGGACGGGTCACGATCTCGCACAACGCGACCATCGACAGTCAGCTCGCGGCATCGAGTAATTTCGCGCGGATTTTGCAGAATTACCGGGCGATCGCCGACGGTGCGGGCACGATCGCGGACCGGGCCACCGATTCGATCGTGCTCGTCAACCGCTACACGGGCGAGCGCGCGGTGCGCGTCTGGCTCGATCGCGAGACGCACCTGGTCCTTAAGAAAGAAGAGTACCACGCTAGCGGCGCCGTCGCCGCGCAAACGCGCTTCGAAGAACTGCGCTATACCAATGCGATCCCCGACGGCTTGTTTTCGACCGACGCGCCCGCCGGTTACGCCCAAGTAGCCGGCGTCAGCATGACGATGCCCTCGTCGGATATCGACCGGGTCATCAAGGAAGCGGGCTTCAAACCCTACGAGCCCAAAGCCCTGCCGCAGGGCTTCACGCTAACGAGCGGCGACGTCTCGACCGTCCAAGGGATCCGGACGCTGCACCTGATTTATAGCGACGGCCTGCGTTCGGTCTCGCTCTTCGAGAATGCGCGCGATGCCGCCGCCGACTTCGGCGCCCTGCACCCCAAGACGCTCTCGTTCGAACATCACGACGCGGAGTACGTCGAGGACGGCCCGACGACGCTGCTCACGTGGAAAGAACACGGCCTGCACTTCGCCCTCGTCGGCGACTTGCTGCGAAACGAACTCGTTGCGATCGCGACCAGCGTCGTTCCTTAACCGGGCGCGAGCGGCGGCGCCGGCGCGTGCAGGGCGGCTTCGGTTTTCGCGGCGAGCAATTCGAGGTGGGCTTGCGAGGTCGCGTCGCCGCCGGGCCGCCGTGAGGCTTGCGCCGCCCGCTCTCGCAACGAGACGAGTTCGGCGCGCGCGAGGGCCTGGGCGTCGACCGGAGCGAGCGGATCCGGTTTAAGGTAGAGCGCGATCAGCGTATTGAGATAGTGCTGCTGTAACGTCCGCCGTAGCGGACCGATCGCGCGCGCGCCCGGACCCTGCAGCTCGGCGAACACGCTCGCGCGCATCCAAGCGAAGAGGTCCGCCAGTTGCATCGGCTGCGCGCCGGCCGTCTCCGAAGGGTTCTCCGCCAGCCGCGCCAGCACGAGCGGCAGGAACAGCTGGCGGATCGCCTCGTCCTGAATTTTGCCGATGCGCTCCGCGAGGGCGAAATCGTGCCGCTCCGGCGGAGCGTAGGCCCAGTTCGGCAGATTCCCGTAGCCCTCGAAGCCGACGTAGCCGTAGCCGGCCCATTCGCTATAGCCGAGGTGGCTCAGCAGTTCGGGTGGGAATTGCCAGGCCGCCGCCGAGAAAACGTACCGGTCGAGCATGTCGAAGGCTGCCCGCTGCTCGGTCCGCGGCACGGGCACGATCGGCGCTTCGGCTCCCGGATCGCCGCGGTGGGCGCGCGAAAGGTACTGCCCCCCGACGACGTGCGTCGGCAACAGTTCGCAATCCGACATGGCGGAAAACGCGTCCGCGAACATGTCGCTCTCGCTCTCGTATGCTTCACCCGCGGCCGGAAAGAAGCCGTCGGCCGCCGCCATGAGTTTGTGAATCATCGGCAGCTGCACGCCGCACCAGCCGAGCATGTCGTTCGTGAGGATGCCGTGTTCGGCGCGCGGGTCGGCGGCGTGCCCGTTTTCCCACGAGACGTCCTCGTCCGACGCGTAGCGGTATTTCGGATCGCTCCACGCGGAGGCCCAGCGGGCGAGCGCCGGCGCTTCCGCCTGCGGCGTCGTCGCGCCCGGGATGCGCGCGTAAGCGAAGTGCACGGCGTAGTAATCGTACGGTCCGAGCGTCGTCTGCGCGTAGTCGCCTTGCGGATCTTCGCGCGGCCAAACGTTGGGCGGCGCGTACTCCATCACCGTCGAGGCGATCCCGTTCCGCGACGTAAACGCCTTCGACTGCAATTGGGCGGCCGTGTACGCGCGCGACCCGACGAAGTTATGCTGCAGGCCGAGATTGTGGCCCGTCTCGTGAAGGATCGTCGCGAGCCAATTATCGTAGAGGAATTGCCGCGGCATGGGGTCCGTCACCTTACCGAAGCGAACCGGGTCGACGAGATACGTCCATTCGTGCTGCGCGAAACGCGGCACGTCGGCCGAGATCAGGATCCCCGTCCGGAACTCCTCACCCGTGCGCGGGTCGTAAAGCGTCTGCGAATCGGCTCCGAAGCTCGCGCTGTATTCGGTCACCCAGCGCAGCACGTTGTAGCGGATGTCGTCGGGATCCCAATTCGGATCGCGCGGTTGGTCGAGCACTTCGATCGCGTCGCTGATGCCGATCCGCTCGAAGGCGGCATTCCACTTCAGCACGGCCGCGCGAATCGCCGGGCGATATTCCGCCGGGATGGTATCGCTCAGGTAGAACACCATCGGATGCGTCGCGGGCGAGAGCGGCTTGCTCGGATCCGAAGGCTGCAGATTCCAGCGCACGAGGTAACGAAGTTTACGCGTCAGGACCTCGTCGCGATCGAACGTGAGGTAGACGTCGTCGTAGATGCCGACGCGATCGTCGGCGAGCCGCGGCCGGTAATCCCCGAGCGGCGGGAGTTCCGCCAAGTTGTAGACGACGCGCATTTGCAGATAACGCGGGTCGGGCACGGCGTCGGAGACGTGCTGATCTTCCGACGTCCAGTCCTGCAGCGCTTCGATCATCACGTTTTTCGGAAAAGCTTTGGTCGTACCGAAATACGAGCGCTCCTTATCGAGCGTATACGGCGTCGCTTTGGGCCGATCGTGGATCCCTTGCGCGAGCACGTTCTTGAGATTGAGCTGATCGTCGAGAAACGGCGCGGCGTCGATGACGACGGCGCCCGTTTTCGCATCGCTCGCGACGATGGGGGCGAGGCCGACGACCGAACGCGCGAACGAGCGAGCGATGGCGCGCTGCGCGGGCGGCGAGTTCGGGGCGATGAAGTACGGGTTGGGCCAGAGGATCGCGACGTTGCCGCCGGCGCGCTCGAAGCGCAGCAGTTCGGTCGGCAGATGGTCCGAGTTACCGTAGACGATGAAATTGCCGCCGACCCCGGATGCCGGAACGATCGTTTGTGCGAAGTCCGTGTCGAATTGCGCGGCGGCGAGTTCGATGTAAAGCTTACCGTCTTTGTGCCAAAGCGTGAAGAGCCCGCGTTGCGGCTGCGCGCCCTTAACGAACGTCTCGTAGGGGAGGATCGCGGGCGCATCGGCGGCGTCGGCATGCAGGACGGTTATAAAGCAGAGCGCGAGGAGCAACGGCAGCGCGGCGAGGGCGGCGCGGAACGGGAGCGGCGCGTCGGTCAGACTTTCGCTCCCATTTTCGGGTCGGGCTTCTTGCCGGCGAGCGCGCTATCGAGCGTCGTCTTTAAATCGCCGGCGGGGATCTCGCCGTCGCGAATCGCTTGGACCTTACCGTCGCCGCCGATGAGCACGAGCGTCGGGAAGCCGCCTTGCAAATACGATTTGGCCACGCTCAAATTCGGATCGAACGCGACCGGATACAGCACCTTGTACTTCGTCATGAAATCGACGACGTCGGCCTGCGATTCGGCTTGATTGGAATCCATTCCGTAGGGGCTGCCGGAGACCGCGACGAGATTGACGCGATCCTTGTAACTGCCGTAAAGCTCATTCAACACGGCCGTTTCGCGCTGACAGTGCGGGCACCAGGTCGCAAAGACTTCCAGGAGCGTCGGCTTCCCCGAGGCGCGGGCGAGATCGAACGGGCCGCCCGTCGTCGAAACGCTGAATTCCGGCGCTTGCTGACCGACGGACAATTGCGACGTGATGGGCGCGTCCGACGCCGCTTTCGGCGTCCGCGACCCGAGCGCCACGGCGATGACGATGACGGTCGCGAGGATGGCGAGCGATGCGAAGAGGATGACGCGCCGCCGCTGTGCTTGGGCTTTCATCTCGGCGCGCGATGGGACGACTTGGCGCCGTTCGGCTCGGTTCATGATGCCCGTACTTCGTTCCGGGAACGCGACGTACCG
>CAXUFI010000133.1:0-6914 GCA_964250245.1 uncultured bacterium | reverse complement strand
GTCGGTAATCGCGCCCGCGCCGCCGGCAGAACCGGTCGCGCCGGACGCCGCGCGACGACCGACGCGTCGATGCGGTAGAGCGAACTCGCGAGCGCGACGACGTTGCCGGCGATCAACACCGAGATAACGTCGCGGAGGGTCGCATGGTGCAACGAGATGCCGGCGATTTCTCCGGCCGCCACGAGCCCGAGCGGCACGATGAAATCGAAGCGGTGCAGACCGATCTTAAACGCGACGACGACGCTCAACGCCGCGAGCGCCACCATCGCGATGCCGTAGGAAAAGACGAAGGGTGCGGCCGCCGCGAACGAGGGACCCGCGAGCGCCGTGACGATCACCCCGGGTGCGAACCCATAAACGACGAGCCCGGCCGCCGAGACGGCCGCGACGACGGCCATCGCCTGCAGAAAGACCGGCATCGCCGAGCGGCCGCCGAGCGCGAGTCGCGAGGCTTTGGGCAAGAGCACGGTCGGCACGAACGCGACGAAAAAGAAGAGGATTTTTCCCGAGAGCGAGAGCGCGCCGTATAGGCCCGCGGTCGCCGGATCGGCGAAATGCTTTACCACTAAAACGTCGCCGTAACCGATTATCGTCAACACGATGGTCGCGACGCCCACGTTAGCGGTGGTAAGCACGAGCCGGCGCACGTCGATGTGGAGCGGGACCGGCAACGCCGCTGCCTTAAAGCGGCGCAGCAACACCGCCGCCGTGCCCAGCACCGCGCAGACCGAGCCGATCGACCAGCCGGCGAACGCGCCCGTTACGCCGAAACCGAGATAGACGAGTCCGATGCCGCAAATCGCCCGCACGATGCTCTCGATCGCGGCCAAGACGGAGAACGTCACGAACTCCTCGAGCCCCGCGAAGACCGAGCGCAGCGGCGCGCTCGCAAACGTCAGGCCGATGACGAACATGTCGATCGCGACGACCCGGACGTCCGGCACGTGCAGGAAATCCGCGATGCGCGACGCGATCGCGAGGCCCGCGAGCACGACGGCGGCGGAGCCCGCGAAGCAGACAACGATCAGCTTTCGTACGAACGCCGTGACCTTCGCGTTATCGCCCGCGGCGTGCAGTTCCGCGACGTACTTAACGACGACCGTGGCGAAGATGCCGGCGAGCGCCGCGCTGATCGCGAATGCGGCGTTGAGCGCCGAGACGACGCCGTATTGCACGACGCCGACGCGTCTGCTGACGGCGAAGTGAAACGCGTAGCCGAGCACGTTGACGAGCGTCGAACCGCAAAAGACCAGGAACGATTGGCGGACGAAATCGCTGCGCAGCAAACGCCTCGAGAAGCGGACGACCTCAAGCAATCGTGATTTCGAGATCGGGGACCGCATCTCGCGCCTCGAACTTCTGCATGAGCAAGCGCAGCGAGATGCCGAGTTCTTCGATCCCGAGCAGTCGCGCCGTGCCGGTGAAGACGAAGGCGCCGATCGCGAGCTGTCCCGCGAGGTACCACGCTCGCGCCGCGAACGTCTCGCCGACGTGAACGTCGAGCGACGCGATCCAGCCCAGAGCCAGCAGCATCACGACCGAGCACACGGTGATGCGCAGCGCGGACAGCACGAGCACCCGCCAATCGAGCCCGCTGAGCAAACGCCAAACGAGCGCGAGCAGGAGCGCGGCCTGCACCCATTGGCTGACGGAATTCGCAAGCAACAGCCCGCGTGCGCCGAGCGGACCGAGCCAGAGCAGCGAGAGCAGCACGTTCAAGAGCACCGTGACGACGGAGATGGCGACCGTCCAGCGCGTTTCGCGGCAGGCGAAGCAGCACCGCGTCAGGACGAGGCAGGCCGCGAGCCCGACGAGCCCGATCGCCGAATACGGCAGCAGACCCGCGCAGAGGTCGGTCGCGCTCGCGCGAAATTCACCGCGTTCGAATAGCGTTGCGATCATCGGCCGCGCGAGCGCGATCAATGCGAACACGGCCGGTATCGTGATGAAGTTGACGAGCCGTAAGCCCATGACGAGGTTGCGGCGGATGCCGAGTCGATTGGCGTTGGCGAATTGCGAGGCGAGGATCGGAAAGATGACGGTCGCGATTGCCGCGGCGAAGATCTGTTGCGGAAAACCGACGAGTTTCGTCGAGTAATTCATGCCCGAGATGTAGCCGGCAGACAGCGTCGAGGCGAAATGGCGGTCGAAGAAAATCGCGAGTTGCCCCGCTGCCGACCCGACGACGATCGGTCCGAGCATGAGCCAAATCTTTTCGAGCCCGGGATCGCGCAGGTCGAGCACCGGCCGGTACATTCGCGAGCGCATCACGGCGGGCAACTGCACGAGTAACTGCGCGACGAGTCCGAGCGCCGTCCCGAGCACGAGCGAAAAGATGCCCAGCCGCGACGTGAACAGCAGCACCGTTACGATCGTCACGACGTTGATCGCGATGCCCGCGAGGGCCGTCGGCGAGAAGCGGCTTTGCGCGTTGAGCATCGCGCTGACGACGCCCGCGAGACTGGTCGCGACGATACTGGGCATGAGGCAGCGCGTCATATCGATCGTCAGCGACAGTTGCGCGGGCGGAAAGCCGTGCGCGATGATCGGCACGTAATAGGGTGCGCCGATCCAGCCGAGCGCGGCCAGCAACGCGAGCGCGATTGCGAGCAGGTTGAAGATGGTACTGGCGAGTCGCGAGGCGCCGTGCTCGTCGCCGCGCGCGACGTATTCGGAGAATACCGGCAGCAGTGCGCTTACGAGCGCGCCGTTGAACACCCCGAACAGAATCGTCGGGATCGTCGCCGCGGCGAGAAACGCGTCCATCTCGACGTGCGTCCCGAAGAAGCGCGCGTTGACGACTTCGCGCCCGAAGCCGAGCAGACTCGATACCAGCGTCGCCGACATAACGAGAAGCGTCGACCGGGCGACGGAGCGTTTGGGAGCAGGCGGAACCGCGAGAAGTCTGATAGGTTCGAGACTACTGCGGGAACTAATGAGCTCCCTCGCCGGCCACGACGGCCGGGATGGTTCGCAGCAGGATGATGAGATCGCCGAGCGGCGTCCAGGTGTCGATATAATGGTTGTCGAGCCGCATCCATTCCTCGAACGAGACGTTCGAGCGCCCGGAGATCTGCCAGAGGCACGTGATGCCGGGCTTTACCGCGAGCCGCCGTCGCGCGTACTCGTCATAGCAGCGCACTTCGCTCGCCAGCGGCGGGCGCGGGCCGACGAGCGATAGGTGGCCGGCGAGGACGTTGACGAGGTTGGGCAGCTCGTCGATACTCGTGCGGCGCAGCAGTTTCCCGAGGCGATGCAGCCGCGGATCGTTTCGAATCTTCAAGACCGGTCCGTCGACGTCGTTCAGCGCCAACATTTCATCGTGGTTGAGGTGCGCGCCGTCGATCATCGTGCGCAATTTATATAAGCGAAACCGGCGGCCGTTCTTGCCGACGCGCTCTTGCAGGAAGAACGGGGAACCCGGCGACACGATGACGATCCCGAGCGCCGCGAGAGCGATGACGGGCGACGCGAGCACGAGCACCGAGCCGGCGACGGTGACGTCGAGGACGCGCTTGAGCGCGTGCCACGATGCCGGCACGCGACGCAGCGGCGACGCTGCAACGGGGACGGGCTTGGGTTGAGGACGAGCGAAGAGTGCCGATTCCGTCCGCGGCGTCACGGAGCGACCGCGCGCGCCGCCGCGAGCGCTTCCCAGACGCGGTCGCCGACGTAGTCAAAGCCGGCGGCGTCTTCGCCGAGGCCGCGCCGGGCGCCGACTTCGACGTACGGTGCGTACTCGCGCGTGTGATCGGAACCGGGCGCCGTCGGATCGCAACCGTGATCGGCAGTGAAGATAAGCAAGTCCCCCGGGCGGAGCAGCGCTTCGATTTTCGGAATGTGGAGGTCCAAGCGCTCGAGTGCCGCGGCATAGCCGCGAACGTCCCGCCGATGTCCGTATTTGGAATCGAAATCGTTGAGATTCACGAAGACGAAGCCGGCATCGAGGACGCGCAGCAACTCGTACGTGCGCGCCATCGCTTCCTCGTTATCGGCTACGCGCGACGAAGTCCCTATGCCCCGGCCGCTAAAGATATCGCAAATCTTGCCTACCGCGTGAACGCCGGTGCCGCCCGCGGTTAAGCGGTCCAGAAGGTTCGGTGGTGCAGCGACTGCGAAATCGCGACGGTTCGGCGTTCTGTAAAATGCGCCGGGCGCACCTGCGAACGGTCGCGCGATAACGCGGTTGACCTCATCGGGCGCGACCAGCATGGCACGCGCTCGTAAGCACCAATCGTAGAGTCGCGCCGGCGGCACGACGTCTTCATGCGCGGCAACTTGAAACACAGAATCCGCGGACGTATACAGAATCGGGCGTCCCGTAGCGATATGCTCGGCACCGAGCTGCGCGATGATTTCGGTCCCCGACGCCGCTTTATTGCCGAGCGGCGCGACGCCGCAGATTGCTGTGAACGCGTCGACGATCGCCGGGGGGAAGCCGTTCGGATAAGTAGGAAACGGGGTGCCGGTATGAATTCCGGCCATCTCCCAATGCCCCGTGATCGTGTCCTTGCCGCGCGATATTTCACGCAGCCGCGACACGTAGGCCGCGGGTTGCGCGACGGAGGCGACGCCGCGAATCGGCGTGAGAGCGCCCAAACCCAAGCGTTCGAAATTTGTGAGCGTTACACCGCCGACGCCGGTCGCGACGTTACCGATCGTATTCGCACCGGGAACGTCGCCGTACACGTCTGCGTCGGGCAACGCGCCGATACCGCCCGAATCGAGAACGATCACGACGCACCGCGACATAGCGCAGGCGCTTCGTAGTTAAACCGACGATGCCTTTTTTTGCTGCACGACGGCCGAGCCGCTCGTTTCGCATCGTTGCGACGTTCGCTCTGGCGTTCGCGTTACACCCGAGTGCAGCGCACGCGCAGCCGGTGCCACCCGAACCCGCCGCGCCGGTAACGCCCGCGCCGCAAGCGAGTCCCGCGTTCACCGAACCGCCCGCGGTACCCGCCGTGCCCACGCCGCTCGCCTCGGGCGTCCCTTCTCCGAGTCCGACGCCGCCGACGGGCCGGCGTTTGGCGGCGTTCCGCGTCGTGGCGAAACGGGTTGCTTTTTATTCCAACCGCTTGATCGTCGGCGCCGACGATCACGTCGTCGTCACGCTCGGCGACGGCACGCGCATCACCGGTAATACGTTCTTCATGGACTTGCGACTCAACCGCTTCGTGATCGCCGGGAACGTCAAAGTGTTCGCGGCCGGCCGCGAGATCGACGGCGCAGCGTTCTCCGAATATCTGGATTTGGACCGTGCCGATTTCGTGGCCCTCAACTCCGAACCCCCCCGCTGGACGTTCGTCGCGGGCCGCTACGCCCATCCGTCGTACGGCCGCGAGATGCCGCGCGACGCGTTCTTTCTACCGGACCTTTCCGGCGAACGCGTTTTTCTCTACGCGGACCGGGCCGTCGTCGATCCCAAAGAGAGCGTCCGGTTCGCGCCGGCGAAACTCAACTTCGGACTCACCTTCGCGACCTTCCCCAGTTATTTTCTCGATTTCTCACAGAATCCTAATTATGCGCAGAACGCGCTGCCCGGCGCGTTCGTCGACGGTCCGCTCGACTTCGCGGGCGGCCGTAACGGCCTCGCGACGGCGCACGTCCGTTACGACGCGATCAACGGCTTATTCCCCGCCTACGAACAGCACCTGTTCGGGCAAAACTATTACGTGGTCGCCGCCGCCAGCCCGCTCACGCGTCCGCTCAAGCAGTACAACGTGCTCGGTTACGCGCGGATCTCGCCGAATCTGCAGGCGCAATTCCTCGTTCAAGAATTTGCGTTCCAGCACGACTTTCATACGCCGCTCTCGGCTACGGCGTTCGCGCAATTGCAAATCACGGCGGGCTTGCCGCATTCGTTCCTCGAGTTGCAGACCAATCAGTATTACGAGAGCCTGCTCGCCGAGCCCGCGCCGGGGATCAACGGGCTTCGCTACTACGGCGACCCGTCGCACAATTGGGTGCCGTACCATCCGTTTAACGCGACGCTCTCCTGGGTCGGCTTCAAACACAAGATCCACGACATTCCGCTGAGCTTTCAACTGCGCTCGTCCCTGGGCTTCGCGCATAACGGTGACTCGAACGACCCGCTCGAGATCCTGAACAACACACACTATCCGACGATCTACAGCAAGAGCGCGGGTATCGACGTCACGACGGATTCGCTGCCGATCGTCCGCGATAAGCGGCATCGCGATTTGTATTTCACGGGGACCTTCGACCGGCAGCGGCTGTACTATTCCGTGCCGCATCACACGGACACGACGACCGAGAATCTCTCGCTGACCAAGCTCGTCGATCCGCAGAAATTAACGATTTTCGTATCGTACTCCAATACGAACGTGTTCGATAATTTCGGGTCGCAACAGAACATCGCCTACGCGGCGACCAACGCCTACGATCCGTTCACGGGGCAGCTTCTACCGGGATACGCCGCATTCAAAGGTGCGGCCACGACCCGCTCGTTTCTCGAGCAGCTCGTCTTCACGCCGAATCAAATTTTCAACCTCAATGCGTCGCTGCGCGAAAATCGCGACTTCCCGGCGCCGGTCGCGGGCGTGCCGACGCTGCTCAACGACGATCGCGCCTTTTTAAATTACGGCGTATCGCCGTATCAAGCGACGTTCGAAGTCCGCTTCCGCTTCAGCCGGCAACTCGTGCTCGACGTCTCGCGATCCTACTACTTCGGTTTCGGCGGATATGAACGCTGGCAGCCGAACTTCTCGGTGCAAGTGGAAAAATGACGTCCCGGACGCTGCGCTCGCTCTATCTCCTCGTCGCCGCCGGCGCCGTCGCCGCCGCTACGGCGGGAACCATCACGGCCGCCGCCGGCGCGATCGTGCCGACGTTCGCGCCCGATGCGCTCGAGCCGACGCCGCCGCCGCTGACGGCCACGGCGACACCGAGTC
>CAXUFI010000132.1:0-6961 GCA_964250245.1 uncultured bacterium | reverse complement strand
CAGCTATCGCGCCTGCCCGCAAGCGATCGAGCCCGGAGTCCCGAGCCCGCACGACGCCTGGCGCCGTTCGGCGCTCGCCCACGATCCGAGCGCGCTCGCCGCGCGGGTGCGCACGCCGCTGCTCGTCTTGCATCCGGGGTTGCCGATCTGCGCCGAGACTGCCGACGAGGTCGCCGCCTACGACGATCGCCTGCGGGCCGCGAACCGCCTGGCGACGATCGTCGCCGCGACGGATCTCACGCAACGGTTCGGGAGCCGGTACGAAGCCGAAGCGCCGCTCGATACCGAAGAATTCTTTCCGTACCGCTTCGATCCATCGACCGCGACGGCGATCGGCGACTGGCTCGATAATCCGAAGACCGGTACCCCGGGCGCAACCGCGAGTGGCCCGGCTGCGAACAACCGGTTGAAGGCGCCGCCGCCGCCGCCGGGAGTCGACCGCGGCGGGTCCGGTTTGCCGCGGCCCGCGCCCCCGCGATCTGCGGACGGCGTTCAACCCGGCGTCGTGCTGCCTTCCGGCGCGACGTTGCCGCCGCTCAACACGCCGCCGCCGACGCCTACGCCGGTCCCGACGCCGCGGCCGCAAGTCACGTCGCCCGCGCCGGCTCCGGCAGCGACGGCTACGGCGCCGGCGTCGGCTACGCCGGTCTAGCCGACCGCGCCTTCCATTTCCATTTTGACGAGCCGGTTCAGTTCGACCGCGTATTCCATCGGCAGCTCTTTAACGAAGAAGTCGAAGAAGCCGTTGACGATCATCGCCGTCGCGTCGGCTTCACTCAGGCCGCGGGACATCGCGTAGAACAGCTGCTCCTCGCCGATCTTCGAGACGCTGGCTTCGTGTTCGACGGTCGCGCGCTGCTCGTCGATTTTCATCGTCGGCTTCGTGTCGCTCGACGAGAGCTCGTCCATGATCAGCGCGTCGCACTTAACGCGCGTCTTCGCGCCGATCGCCCCCGGGAAGACTTCGACGAGGCCGCGGTACGTCGTTTTGCCGCCGTGCGCCGAGACCGATTTATTCGTCACGACCGACGTCGTGTAAGGGGCGGCGTGAATGACTTTCGCGCCCGCGTCCTGATGCTGGCCTTCGCCGGCGAACGCCATCGACAAGATTTCGCCGCGGGCGCCCTCGCCCATGAGATAGATCGCCGGATATTTCATCGTCAGCCGCGAGCCGATGTTGCCGTCGACCCATTCGACCGTCGCGTTCTTGTACGCGACGGCGCGCTTCGTGACGAGATTGAAAATGTTCCGATACCAGTTTTGGATCGTCGTGTACCGGATCGAAGCGCCTTCCATCGCAATCAACTCGACGACGGCGCTGTGCAACGAAGCGGTCGAAAACTGCGGCGCGGTGCAGCCCTCGATATAATGAACCTTCGAGCCCTTGTCGGCGATGATCAGCGTGCGCTCGAATTGCCCCATGTTCTCCGTATTGATACGGAAGTAGGCTTGCAACGGCGTCTTGACCTCGACCCCGGGCGGCACGTAGACGAACGAACCGCCGGACCAGACGCTCGAATTGAGCGCCGAGAATTTGTTGTCGCCGGGCGGTATGACGGTTGCGAAGTATTTCTTCACCAAGTCCGGATGCTCGCGCAGCGCTGTATCCATATCGCAGAAGATCACGCCGTCTTTGGCTAAGTCCTCACGGACCGAGTGATAGACGACTTCCGACTCGTACTGCGCCGAGACGCCGGAGAGAAATTTGCGTTCCGCTTCGGGGATGCCGAGCCGGTCGAACGTCCGCTTGATATCGTCGGGAACGTCGTCCCAAGAACGCTCGGTCTTCTCGCCCGCCTTGACGAAATAATGAATGTCGTCGAAGTTGATCTCTTCGAGCAGCGCTTTGTCGCCCCAAGGCGGCATCGGCTTGCTCCGAAACATCTCGTAGGCCTTGAGCCGGAAATTGGTCATCCACTCAGGCTCGTTCTTCATCGAAGAGATGCGCGCGACGATCTCCCGATTGAGCCCCTTGTCCGACTTGAAGACGTATTTGTCTTCCGAATCGTGAAAACCGTGGCGGTAATCCTCGGCGTATTCCGGGGCTGCCGTTACCTGAAGGTCCGTTGCCATATGGTCAAACACTACTCTGGGCACCGGCGATAGTCAAGGTACTCCTGAAATATCTCCCGATCTGAGTTCTGATGCGCCCACCTTCCGATCCCGAAGCTTCGAAAGCGAAAACCAGGCAGCTCGACATCCTGTTGCTGGTCGTGCTCGCCCTCGTACTCGCCGGGGCCGCCTTTCAACTGTTTCTGCGCTACCAATACGTTCACACGGGCGCGAACGGTGTGGTTCGGATCGATCGCGTTTCGGGCGACAGCTGCACCTTACCGTGCAGCGAGACGGGCTATGGCCCGCAAACCGTCCCGTACGTTCCGCCGCCGACGGCGGTGCCGGCGAAGATTTGCCATCCGGCGAACGTCGTCCGCGTCGCGCGAACGCTCGTGCCGCCGGCGGCGCGCACGCCGGCGCCCTATCTCGAAGGCGGCGCCCGCGCGCACGCCGCGCCGCTTCACAAGCAGGGCCGGCGGCCGGCGAGCCGCGTGCTGAGCTACGCCGTCGAATTGAGCGACGGCCACGTCTATCTCTTCGCCCATGACGTGTTCGCCGCCGACGTGACGACGTGGACGACGGGCCAGGACGTGCAGGTCTGCACGACGTGGTCGAAGCTCGAGCAGCGACCCTACTATTCGGTCGGCTCGAGCGAGGATGCCGAACCCGCGATTCTCGCGTTGTAAGGAAGCTCCCCGGCTCGCGAGCTTCGGCCGACAGCTTTACAAGCGAGACCGTGGGGGGTATCATCTGCGACGGACCCGGGTACCCGTGCACGTTCCGTTTTTCGGAAGTGCTTGGAGACTCGGGTCCTGCGCCGTTAAAAGCGGCGATGGGGGACGGCACGCCCTACGTGCCATCGCGGAGCGACGTTCGCGCCGCCGAGGAAGGCTCGGCACGCCGGCAAGATCGCTCCGAGAGGTCGGGGACGCAAGTGCACCGCACGCGCCAGCCGACGCAGCCTGGAGGTGGGATTTCCCAACCAGAACCCAAGGAGAAAAATTGGAAGCACGTGGCACGCACATCATTTGCGAACTGTCGGGCTGCAATCCCGAGAAGCTCACCGACGTCGTCCAAGTTCAGAGCGTCATGACGTCCGCCGCTCGCGAGGCCAACGCGGAGATTCTCAAAGTCGCCTTTCACCGGTTTCAGCCGCACGGGGTCTCCGGAGTCGTGGTGATCGCCGAATCGCATCTGTCGATTCATACGTGGCCGGAGTCGGGTTACGCGGCAGTTGATTTTTACACGTGCGGAGATCATACGGATCCCTGGCGCGCGTGCGAGTACGCGGCGCAGCGGCTCGGAGCGACGTCGATGCTGACGACCGAGGTAATGCGCGGCATCGCGTCGACCAACGGTCAGTACACGCACGTCGTCCACGAGCATGCGGGGAAGAAGACGGCGAAGCTCTCCGCGTGAGCGGAGCGTAGAATGGTGTCGCCGCCCGCGCCGCGGCTGCGCCGCAGGCAGCGATGAAAGAGGGGTTCTTCCGAAGGTGCACAGATGGAATTTGTCGTGTCCGCACATCCTGATCGGATTTGCGGCCGCGGCGCTGGCACTTGCGGCCTGCGGTCACGGCGGCAGCGTCGCGCCGCCGGTTCCGACGCCGTCGCCGGTTCCGACGATCTCGGTCACCGTGCTCAGTTCGCCCTGCGCGGCGGCCTACGTCGCTTACGAGCCCGATGCCGGTACGATCAACGGCAACGGTTTTAAGGGCTTACAGACCGTGCACTATGAGGACGGGTCGACGAATCTGTGCGGCTTCGTCGCGGCCGCGGCGACGCCGATCCCGGTCGCCTTCAGCAGCTCCGTGCAATCGTTCGCGGTTTCGCCCGACTTCACCGATGCCGTCGCCCTGTTACAGGGCGGCCGCGCCGCGGCCCCCGGCGGCTACGGTCTCGTGCAAGACGTCTTCGGCGTAAACCTCGGTCAAATCGTGCCCGTCGGCTCACCCTACGATCTGACGATTCAGCCGACGCCGATCCCCACCAACGCGCCCTCGCCGGGCGTGAGCCCCGTGCCGACGGTAACCGCTACGGGTCTCGCTCAGACGATCACCGATGCGTCGTCGGTCGTTATTTTCGGTTCGTCGACGACGGGTATCGCGCTGACGACCGGGCCCGCGGCGAGCGGCATCATCGGCATCACGTCGCTGACGAACGCGCCGCCGCAATACGGCGAAGCCGTCGCGTATGCGAATCCGAACTATCCGATCAAGGTCGCGAACGTGCCGCGCTCGATCCTCGCCGTCGCCGCCAACGGTTCGGCGGTGCTCGCGCGCGGGCCGAACGATCTGCTCTCGTTTGCGATTACGACGACGACGACGGGCTATCAGCTCAGCGCCGAGGCCGAAGACATGACGCTCGGCTCGAACGTGTTGCTGCGCGGCGTGGGCAACGTCGTGTTCGATCCGGCCGACGCGACGAAGGCGCTCGTCGCCAACACGTCCGCGGGGGCCGCCAACGTGTTGACGCTCGTGACCGGGTTGCCCGCGGCGATCGCGCATACGTCGCGGCTCGCGCTGCCCGCCTCGATCAACTCGATCGCGATCGATTCGGCCGGCGCTTACGCCTACGTGGCGACGTCGGCCGGAATCTATTCGGTCGGCGGCATCGCGTCGGGTGCGCTCGCGCTCGCGCCGTCCTTCATCACGCAGGCCGCCGGCGGGGCGAGCGTGTTGACGTATACGAATTGCAACGGGTTGCCCGCTGCGCTCTCGAACGTCTCGTCCGTGCGCATCTCGAGCGACGAAAAGTACCTCGTGGCATTGGGCAGCGCACCCGGCACCGTCTGCGCGCTGGCCGGCTACGGCTCGAGCGTGGTCGCCGTGCCCATCAACCCCTCGGCGGACACGACTCCAAGCCCCGGTCCGACGGCGGCGGCGACGGCGAGCGCGACGGCGACGCCGTTCGTCTCCAAGTTCGTGCAGAATAACGTCATCACGCCGCCGAGCGCGGCCGATTACTTCCTGGTCCGTTAGCTCGCCGCCCGGTGCCGAAGACCCAGCATTGGCAATGGTACGTCGAACGGTTCTCGGAGACGGAGCTGCACCACCACGCGGTCGAGGAGACCTACTACACGGGCCGGACGGCCTTCCAGGACGTGGCCGTCATCCGCAGTTCCGCCTTCGGTAAAATGCTCGTCCTCGACGGCGATACGCAGAGTTCGCAAGCCGACGAAAAGATCTATCACGAGAGCCTCGTCCACCCGGCGCTCGCGGCCTTGCCGCAGCGCGGCGAGATCTTGATTCTCGGCGGCGGCGAAGGCGCGACGCTGCGCGAGGTGCTGCGCCGCGCCGACGTGCGCCGTTGCACGATGGTCGATATCGACGGCGACGTCATCGAACTCTCGAAGAAGTACCTCGCAGAGTGGTCGGCGGGCGCCTTCGACGATCCCCGGGCGCGCGTCATCGTCGGCGACGCGCTGGCCTTTCTGCGCGAAGACGACGGCGCGTACGACGCCGTCATTTCCGACCTTACGGAGCCGCTCGCCGACTCGCCTTCGAGCCCGCTGTTCTGCGACGCGGTCTTTCGCGATATCAAACGGCGGCTCGTCCCCGGCGGCATTTACGTGTTGCAAGCGAGCACGGCCGGCTTCCATAATATGGCGCTCCATGCGAAGATGGCGCGCACGCTGCGGGGCTACTACCGGTACGTGCGCTCGTTTTACACCCACGTGCCGGCGTTCGATAACGATTGGGCGTTCTTAGCCTGCAGCGACGAACTCGACGTCGCGGCCGTCCCCGAGCGACGCATCGACGACTACGTGGCCGCGCTACGGGGAGAGAACTACTTCTACGACGCGCAAGCGCATCGCCGTCTCTTCAGCTTGCCGCTCTATCTGCGTCGCGAACTCGCGCGCGCCGGCGACGTCTTTTGAGCGAGCCGGCCGTCGATGCGGCGATCGCGATGTGGGAGAAGCAGAAGTCGCATTTCGTGCGGATACTCGATTTGAAACTCGAAGATTTCGGCGCGGGCAAGGCGCTGCTGCGCATGCCGTGCGGCGAGCACGTGCTCAACGGTGCGGGTGTGGTCCATGGCGGCGCGATCGTGAGCCTGTGCGACTCGTCGTTCTGGGTCGCGCTCGCTTCCCTCTACGGGCCCGCGCAACCGACGGCGACGGTGTCGCTTACGTGCAGCTTTCTGCGGCCCGCGCTCCCGCCGCACGATCTGATCGCTAGAGCGACGGTCCTCAAACCCGGGAAACGGATCGTGTACGGCGAGGTGCACGTCTATAGCGACGAGCGACTGGTCGCTCACGCGACGACATCGTTCCTCAATTCGCCGCCCGAGCAGACGCGGCAGGACGGACCGCTATGAGCACGTTCGAGACGGCCTCGCTGCGGCGCACCGCGCTCTATGACGAACACCTCGCTCTCGGCGCCCGCATGGTCCCCTTCGGCGGGTTCGAGATGCCCGTGCAATACGCGGGAATTCTCGCGGAGCACGCGGCCGTCCGCGGCCGAGCCGGGCTCTTCGATCTCTCGCACATGGCGCAGTACGAATTGCGCGGCGAGGGGGTGGCGGCGTGGGCCGACGCGTTGACGGTCAACGCGGTCGCTTCGATGAAGCCGTTCGCCGCGCGCTACAACATCTTCACCAACCCGCGCGGCGGCTGTCACGACGACGTCCTGTTCTACCGGCTCCCCGACCGCTGGCTGCTCGTCGTCAACGCCGCCAACGCGCCGAAGATGTGGCCGTATCTGCGCGACGCGGCGACCGGCCGCGCCGGCGTGGAACTCACGAGCCATCACGGCTCGCGCGCGCTGCTCGCCGTGCAAGGTCCGCGCGCCGTCGAACTCGTCGCGCCGCTCTGCGACGTACCGGCGGCCGGGCTCGCCTACTATTCGTGCGCGCCGGGGCACGTCGCGGGCGTGCCGGCGCTGATCGCGCGTACGGGTTATACG
>CAXUFI010000131.1:0-7090 GCA_964250245.1 uncultured bacterium | reverse complement strand
GTCCTCGAGCTCGCGTTCGTGCCGCGCGAGCGCGGCCGCGTCCGCTTCGGCGCGCTCTACGTATGGGCCGAGAACCGGCTCGGCCTCGTCCGCCGGCGCTATCGCGTCGCCGCGGGGGAAGAGGCGCGCGTGTTCCCCGATCTCTCGGCCGTCGAGCGCTACGGCACCCTCGCCAAGCGCAGCACGCTGCTCGCCGCCGGTCTGCGGCGCTTGCGCGCGCGGGGCACCGGCACCGAGTTTGAGAGCCTGCGCGACTATCAGCCCGGCGACGCCTTCAAGCTCGTCGATTGGAAAGCGACCGCGCACCGCGGCCGAATGACGGTCGCGCAGTACGAAGTGGAACGCAGTCAAAACGTGATCGTGGCGCTCGATTGCGGACGCTTGATGACGCCGCGGCTGGGCCCCGTTCGAAAATTCGATTACGCGCTCACCGCGGCGCTCTCCATCGCGCGCGTCGCGCAGAACGCGGGCGATAACGTGGGGCTCGTCGCCTTCGCCGCGACGCCGCTCGTTTCGCTCGCGCCGCGTCGCGGCGCCGCGCACGCGAACGCCCTCGCGCAGGCCACCTTCGACTTGCAACCGCGCTTGGAAGAGCCCGATTACGAAACGGCGCTCGCGGGTCTCGCGCATACCTACACGAAGCGCAGCCTCATCGTTCTCTTTACGGACATCTTCGATCCGCTCGCCTCCGCGGCCGTGCTCGCCGGCGTAACTACGCTCGTACCGCGTCACCTCGTGATGTGCGTACTGATGAACGATACCGCGTTCGCGAGTGCGCTCGCGCACGAACCGGCGACGGTCTCCGCCGCGTATCGCACGGCGGTCGCGATGATGCTCGCCGACGAGCGTTCCGAAGCGATCGCGCTGCTGCGGGGCCGCGGCATCATCGTCGTCGACGTCGCGGCGGCGGGGCTGACGGTCGCGCTCCTCGATGCCTATCTCGACATTAAGTCGCGGGGACGGCTCTAGCCTTCAGGCCGCCGTCCGCTTGTGAAGCACGACGTAATTTCCCTCGCTGTCTTCCACCATCGCCATATTGCAGCCGGGGTTCTCCGCCTCCATCGCAATCGTCGCGCCGCGCTCTTTGGCGCTCTTGACCGCGGCGTTCAAATCGTCGACTGCGAATAAGACGCCGGTACCGCGCTGCCACGGCATCTGGTCGCCTCCGTTCCAGAGCCCGAACGTGGTCCCGTCGGGCAACTCGTATTCGGCGCCCTTATCGTCGGGATAGAGCGTCGTCGGTTCGAGGCCGAGAACATCGCGATAAAAGCGCAATGCCCGGGACGTATCTTTGACCATGTAACCGGTCATGTCGATGCCGACGACGTGCGATTTGGTAAGCGAAACACTCATAACGTCTCCTCCAAGCGGGGCGCAAGATGCCCGTCTCTCCGGGTGCCGCCTGCGCAAATCGGCGACGGCGGCGACGGGTTCCTTTCGCCGAGCGCGCTAATCGGCGGCCGGCGATGCGCGGCCGGCGAGCGCGAAGTAACCGGCGAGCGCGGCGGCCGTCACGGCGCCGACGCTAAGCCGGAACGGCACGGTGGTGCGCTGCGGCGTCACGAACCCCTCGATCGTTCCGGCGACGACGAGCAGCCCCGCGACGCCGATCATCAGTACGCCCGCGCGGCGCGCGTTCGCGATGAGGGCATCGCCCCGGCGCAGGCGGCCGGGTGCGATCAGGGCCTGCGCGAGCAAGAGCCCGGCCGCGCCCGCGATTTGAATCGACGTCAATTCGATGACGCCGTGCGGAGCGATCGTCGCCCAGAAGTCGGTCCCGAAGCCGCGCGCCGCGAAGAGCGCTCCGAGCGCGCCGACCATCAACCCGTTATTGAGAATCTCCCAAAGCGTAAGGATGCCGAGCGTCATCCCGCCGGCGAACGCGAGCATCGCGACTTTTATGTTATTGGTGATGATGAGGCTCGACATCTCCGGGGCGAGCGATCGGTCGAATGCGAAGTTCGAATCGTGCAAGCTTTTCGAGATTGCCGGAATCTCGCTTGCGGGCAGGAGCGCGTACGCGTCGACCGGCCGTAGCGCGACGAGCCAGTATGCGACGATCCACGCGCCGGCGAACAGCAGCGTGGTGCCGAGAATGATCTTGCCGGAGCGCCGCACTTCGCGCGGAAACGTCGCCGCGAAAAACGTCGCGAGGCGCGCCCAGCCGCCGCCCGCCGCCTCGACGTGGACGACGGCGTAAGCGCGCGCCGTCAGCCGATTGAGATACAGCCGCAATTCGGCCGAGTACGCGCGGCTTTGAGCGGCCGCGAGATCGGAGGTCGCGGCGCGATAGAGGAGCGCGAGCTCTTGGAGCTCGGCCGGCGCCAAGCGGCGCAGGCCGCTGCGGTCCGCGCGCTTGAGAAGCGCCTCGAGCCGTTGCCAGCCGTCGCCGCGCCGGGCGGCAAAGGTTCGTTCGCGCATGGCTGCGGCTTTCGCAGGAGTCGGGCCGTGCCTCCCCGCAGCGGATTGGGAGCAACGATGGAACGCACCGCTCGTATCGCGACCGGCGAAAGCGTCGCTTTCGAATACGAGCTCGCCGGCCTCGGAAGCCGTTTCTTCGCCGTCTTCGTGGACATGGCGCTGCAGGCCGTGACGCTCGCGCTGCTGCTCGCGGTGTACGCGCTCGTCGCGCACTTCGTGCCCGCCGCCGGACGCGCCGCGACGGTCGACAGAGCCGGGCGCGCCGTGCTGACGGCCTTCGCCGTCGTGGCCGCCTTCGTGCTGTTCTTCGGCTATTTTATTTTGCTCGAGTGGCGCTGGCAGGGGCGCACGCCCGGGAAGCGCTTGACCGGGATTCGCGTCGTGCGCGACGGCGGCTTTCCGCTGGATTTCACGAGCTCCGTCATCCGCAACGTCGTGCGCCTGCTCGAAGTCGGGCTCGGCTTTTATGCGGTCTCGGCCATCTTCATGTTGCTCTCGCCCGCGAACCGGCGGTTGGGCGATCTGGCCGCCGGCACGCTCGTGGTTCGCGACGCGCGCTTCGAGCGCGCCGCTTCGCCTCCGGCGTACGCGCTCGAGCGGCCGGAGGACCCGCTCGTGGCGCAGCTCAGCGCGACGCAGCAGGAGCTCGTGCGGCGCTACGCCGAGCGGCGCCCGTCGCTCTCGGCGGCCCATCGCGCGACGGTTGCCGCCGACATCGCGGCCGGCGTGCGTCCGCTCCTAACGACGCGCTTCGATCACCTCGACGACGACGATCTCCTCGTGCACCTCGCGGCGACGGCGCTCCACGAGCGGTAGGCTAAAGGTGGAGGAGGCGCTGCAACGTCGGCGTCACGTTCGTCGTAACGCGCGAAGATCCGAAGGTTGGTGTAACGGATACGCCCGTGCGAAGATGCGCCCCGTCGCGATGCGTGGCGAAAACGCGTCGGGCAGATGGGCGTTATCCCGGCGCGGTAGAGATCGTAATCGAAACCGGCGTCGTCGACTTCAAATTCTGTAGGCTGCGGGCCGGTGCCCGGTATGCGCCCTAGCGCTTCAACCGCTTGAGACGCGTGACCAGGTCGCGAGCGAACGCGAGTGAAGAGCGCTTTTTCTCCTCGTAGAGCTGGCCCGCTTGCGTCTTCGTCATGTGATAGCCGTGCTCGTAAAAAAAGCCCGCGCCTTCGCCGACGACGATCGTCCCGGCGTATGCGATCGCACCCTTGATGGCGATGCCCGCGACGGGCACGAAGCCCGCGAGCTCGCGCGAGAGCGCGCGCCAGCCCAGGCCGCCGCCGACGACCGGCAGCAGATCCCACACCCGTCCGACGTCGGGCTCCTTCCCGTAGATCGCGCCGATCTGCATCAGCAGCACGACCTGGATCCCGGTAATCGCGACGGTGTCGCCGGCGGAGGCGACCATCCCGAGCACCACGCCGAGCAGCGGCACGTTATCGACGACGGCGCTCGCGGCGGCGACCTTGAGCGACGACGACGCCGCGTCGCGCGTTAATTTCGAAACGACCGCTTCGCGCAGCGCCGGGAGCCGCCGGCCGACGGCGATCTCGATCCCTTTACAACGGTCGATGAGATGGGGGAAAAACCGGCCGCGCAACGATTCGCGATCGAGCCGCGGCACGAGGTACTCCGCAACCTGTCCGGCGGCGGGCGGGCCGAGCGGTTGCGCGACCGTCGTGGCCACGGGTCCGACGGTCAGCGCGAAGACGGGTAGCCGGAGCCGCTGCAGCAGATCCAAGCGTGCGCCGGCGGCGTCGCCGGGATAGCCGAGGAACACGACGACCCGCGCGTCGGTCCCGACGGCCGTCGCCCGCCGCTCCGGATCGATCGTTTCGAGTGTCGCGCCCGCGTCGTCGGGAACGGTCTGATCCGGCCGGGCCCAAAGCAACATCGCGCGGAACGCGGCGACGAGACCCGGGTCGCCGCAGAGAAAGAAGCGGAAGGGGCGGCGGATCTCACTTCGCACCGCGGCGACGTTCGCCGTCTTCCGCACGACGCCGAGCAGCGTCGCGGCGTTGGCCGTCGCGGCTTTCAACGAGCCGCCCTCAATGACCGCGCGCTTCCTTATCGGGGTCGTCCGTATAGTCGAGGTACACGAGTCCCAAGAACATTTCGAGCGCTTCGGACTTCATGCCGCGCGCGTTCGCCACGTCGATGACGGTGCGGTTGCTCGCCTTCGCTTCGCTGATGATGGACTCGGGCGTCGTGTTCGTGTCCGCCGCCACGATCGCGGCCGCCGCGACCTCGCCCGGCGTAAGATCGTCGCGCTGCATCGTCGCGAAGTCGAGGCCCGTATTCTTCACGCGTTCCTGCAGCGCGTATTGCAAGGTTGCGTACCGGTCTTGCGGATAACCGACGCCCGTCATCGTCAGCCGCGTTTGCAATTGCCGGGCGCGCGCGAGGTTGTAGAGTTGCTCCGATTGCGATCCGGCGATGGCGGCCTTGGAGAGGCCGTCGTTGGCTTTCTGCATGAGCGGCATGAGCGCCGAGTAGTCCGAGGGCGAAATGTCGCCGCTGAAATCGAGTTGCGAGCGCGACAGACGCTGTGCGAAGTCGTTGAGATCGCCGAGCGAGACGTCGAGCATCGCCAGCGCCGAACGGGCCGCGTCGAGCGCGCGCACCATGTCGCCGTCGGTCAGCGCCATGTCGTCGAACATCCGCGGATAGGACGCCAGCAACGCGAGCGATTGCGCCGGCACCGGATCGAGCGCCAGCGGTTCGCCGAGCTCGTGCAGGATGTCCGCGTTTTCCTTAACGAGCCCGCTCTCCTTATTCTTCTCGAGCGACCCGACGTTGCTGATCGTAGCCGACGATTTCGTGAACGCGGCGTCGATCGAACGGCTCATCGCGGAGAAATTCTTAAGCACGGCGTCGAGCCGGCCGCCGGCGCGCACCGGCACGCGGCTGAAGTCCGGGATCCCGTACGAGATGTTCTGCACGCGCGAGTTCACCGCTTTGATCTCGTCTTTGCCCGCGTCGCGGCGCAGAGCGATCGTCGCCACGGCCTGGGTCTCGCGATTCTGCGTGTCGGAGAGTTGTTGCCGCAGCGGCGCGAGGTTCGGCCGGCCGAACGTAAACTTCGCTTCACTCGCCTTGAGCGCGGCGATATTCGACAGAGCCGTCGTCCGCGTTTCCGGGTTTCCTTTTTGCGCGGCCTCGCCGAGGGTCTGCTGGCTCTTCTCCGTCTCGCCGAGCGCGATCTGGTCTTGCCCCAAGTGCAGCAGGGCCGTCGAATTGTTCGAATCCGCCTTCAACACTTGCTGGAACTTACCGGCGGCGATGCTGTAGCGCGCCGTCTCTTGGTCGTGCAGGGCTTGCACGAGAATCTGATCGTTCGTCCGCTTGGTGGGATCGAGTTCTTCGTAACCGACGAGGTGAGCCACGCGGCTCGGGAAGCCCGGGTGGTCTTCGAGATACTTATCGACCAGGCTGTCGTGATCGGCTTGCGCCGCGCCCAAGTGCTTCATAAACGAAACCATGGAGTCGGGATCGTATCCGGCGCGCGACATCAGCAGCAGCCCGTACTGATCGGCTTGCAATTCGTCGGCGCGCTGTTGCTTGGCGATCAAGCCTTCTTCGGCGATCTGGCCGAAGCGGTAGACGATCGGCGAGAAGATCGCGGCAACGCCGAATAACAAGTTCAGAGCCTGTGCTTTGGCCGGCAGCGTTACGGTATGGCGCCGTTCGTTATGACCCGTCTCGTGCCCGATCACGCCGGCGAGTTCGTCATCGGACTGTACGAAGTCGAGCAGGCCCTCGTTCACGTACACGTAACCGCCGCCGATGGTAAACGAATTGATGTCCGGCGCGTCGAGGATCTTGATGTTGTACGGCAGATCGCGCCGCGCCACTTGGCCCCATTCGCGATTGGCGACGTCGTTGACCCAGGCGTTCATGAGCGGATCGGAGATGACGTTGTATTGCTCGATGATCTGCTTCTCTTGTTCTTTCGCTTGCTCTATCTCCGCGGCGGTCGACATGGCGCTCGCGGGCGCCGGAACCGCGACAAAGAACATCGATATCACGAGCGAGCAGTGAAGCAGGCGGCGGAATAGCATGGTGACCTCGGGACGGAAGTGGCGGGTACGATCTTTCGACGCCGCCGCGGGCGACCCATGGTGCGCGGCCGTTCCCGAGCGCGTCTCGCGCCCGCGACGCGGTGAGCCGCCCGGTAGCCCAAACCCGGCCGGCCGAGCAGGGTCCCGGCTTTGCGACGTTGCATCGGAGCGCGCTAATGAGCGCTTTCGAACGCGCCGCCTGATGCTGCGCGGCACGGCGGCCGGGCTGGAGTTCGTCTTCGCCGGCGAAGCGTTCGAACCGGCGTGGGCGCAGATCGTCGCCCGGCTGGCGGAGAAACCGGACTTTTACCGCGGGAGCCGGGCGGTCGCGATTTTCGCGGGCGAGCCGCCGGGCGATGACGACGTGCGGCGCTTCGTTACCGAGCTGCAAAGGTACGGCATCGTGCTGCGCGGCTTCGCGGGCGGCGCGGCGACGAACGACGTCTGCACCCGGCTCGGCCTGACGTACGTCGGCGAACCGCCCCGGTCGAGCGTGACGAGCTTCGATCGCAAACGTGCCGCCCGCGGCGATCGGCCGCCCGAGCTGACGGAACGCGCGCGCTCGCTCGAAGCCGACTTCGCCGGCGCGCGCGTTC
>CAXUFI010000130.1:0-7155 GCA_964250245.1 uncultured bacterium | reverse complement strand
CTTCGTGGTTGTGTGGAAACTGTGGCGCTGGCCGCTCGCGGGCGCGATCGCCTTCGTCGCCGTGCCGGCGCGCTGGTCGCTCGGCGCGACGATCGTCGCCGCGGAGATCGGCTTCGCCGTCGAACTCCTGGGGCGCTTCGCGCCCGCCGCTCCCTGACTCGCTCGCCGGTACCCGAAGGTAGCTCGCTCATGAAGACCTACGCCTCCGAACGCATCTACAGCGGCCGCGTTCTCAACCTGCGGGTCGACGAGGTCGAGCGTCCGCGCGACGGAGGCCTGCGCAAGGTCGAGATCGTCGAGCATGCCGGCGGGGTCTGCGTCATCGCTCGTCCGGAACCGGGCTCGATCGTACTCGTCCGGCAGGAGCGCTACGGGGCCGGCGAAGCGCTTTGGGAAGTACCGGCGGGTATGATCGAGCGCGGCGAACCGCCGCTCGAGACCGCCCGTCGCGAGTTATTGGAGGAGACGGGCTATCGCGCCGAGTCGCTGCGCTATCTGTGGAGCATGTACTCGAGCCCGGGTTTCTGTCAGGAGCGCATATCGTTCTTCGTGGCGGAGGGTTTGACGGCGGGCGCCGCCGAGCCCGAAGCCGACGAAGAGTTCGAATTACGCATCTGGCCGGTCGAAGAGGCGTGGCGGCTCGTCGAACGCGACGAGTTGCGCGATGCGAAGACGCAGATCGCGCTGGCTTGGGCCCGCTCGGCGGCGCCGGGCGGCGCATGACGCTGTCGGTCCGGCACGTGAAAGATCTGCAATTCTTTCTAATCGACGCGGCGAAGCGCTACGCGGGCCCGCGCAACGACGCCGGTTCGCTCGCGGACGACTTGCTCTCCAGCGCCGCGTCGCTCGACTACGTTCTGCTGATCGCTTCGGAACGGCCGGGCGACATGCTCGATGCCGCCGGCCCGATCGCCACGGGCGTTTGCGAAACGGTCACGCGGGCCACGCTCACGTCGTTACGCTTCATGCGCGGCATGCTCGCCGAACCGAGCGCCGTCTTCTCCGACTTCGCCGAACGGCACATCGAACAGAGCCGGATCCTCGCCACCTTGCAGGCGCTCGCGCTCGCGGGCGCGGTGCAAACGGGCGACGCGCGCTTCGCGAGCGTCACGACCGCGAGCGACGTCCTCGAGCGCTGCCGCCGCTAGCGGCGGTTCGCTTATGCCCGGTGCGCGCTACCCGTTGCCGGGCGCGCGGCGCGCGGTGCGACGGAGCGCGAGGCGATCCATCATCTCGCGCGTCGGAACTTTCACGTTGCGCGCGAGCTTCACCCAGGCGAGCGCCTTGATCGCCCAATACGTCGGATCGAATTCGAACCAGCGTAAGCCGTGCCGGGCCGAGGATGGAAAAGCGTGATGGTTATTGTGCCAGCCTTCACCGAACGTCAACACCGCGACGAACCAATTATTCGTCGAGAGATCGTTCGTGCGATACGTCTGATAGCCGGAATCGTGAGCGGCGCTATTGACCAGCCACGTCGAGTGGTACACGAAGACGAGCCGCGCGAACAGCGCCCAAACCACCCAAGACCAGCCGCCGAGCGCGAAGAGCGCGATGCCGACGGCGATCTGCATCGGAACGTTGAGTTTCTCGAGTGCGCGATAGAACGGAACGTTGATCAGATCGGGGACCCACCGGGCACGCTCGGCCGGCGGCAAGCGGTCTTCATTCGTCCGGAAGAGCCATTCGAAATGGGCCCAGTGCAAGCCGCGGCGCGCGCTGTGCGGATCGCCTTCGCGATCGGTATGCGCGTGATGTTTGCGATGCTGCGCGACCCATTCGATCGGTCCGCCTTGCAGGGCCAGCGTCCCAATGACCGCCAGCGCATACTCGACCGGCTTCGGCACGACCAGACTGCGATGCGTGAGGAGCCGATGAAAGGCGAGCGTGATTCCGAACGCCGTAACGACGTAGAGCGTGACCGCCGCCGCGACGGCCGACCAAGAAAAGAAAACCGGTAAGAAAATTCCGAGCGCGCCGACGTGAATGAGCGCGAGCGTGATCGCGACCGGATAGTCGCGCGAGGTTACCGGTTCGGGAGAGAGTTGAGTCGCCATAAGTCGCTACGTATGTCCCTTCGGACGGCTAGTGGCAGCAAGCAACGCACGACCGAGCCGGCATGGCCCCGTGCAGCACTCCTATGACGCTACCTGAGTCGGGACGGTTTCCAATTGCGCTTTCGCCATCGCAAGAAGTGAGCCGAACGCGGCTTCGTCGGACACCGCGAGATCGGCGAGCGCCTTACGATTGAGCGTCACGCCGCTCTTCTTCAGTCCGGCAATCAGCCGCGAGTACGATAGTCCCTCGCGCCGTGCGGCCGCGTTGATGCGGCTGATCCAAAGCGAACGAAAATCGCGCTTGCGCACGCGCCGGTCGCGAAAGGCATAACTCAGCGAGTGCAGCAGCGCTTCGTTGGCGACGCGGTAATTGCGGCTGCGCGCCGCGCGGAAGCCCTTGACGAGCTTCATAACCTTGCGGCGGTGCTTCGCCTTCTGAATGCCGCGTTTGATTCGTGCCATGCGACGTTACGCTCCTAAAGCAGATACGGGATTTGCGGCGCGAAGCGCTTGAGATCGCCCGCGAACACGGGCTGATCCTTGCGAAAGTTCCGTTTGCGCTTGCGCGTCTTCTTGCTGAGAATATGACCGCAACCGCTGAATTGATGGCGATGCGACACCTTACCGTTCGCACTCACTTTCACACGCTTGGCAGTTCCTCGATGCGTTCTGATCTTAGGCACGGGATAGGGCTCCTTGTGTCGGCGCGGCCGGCGCGGCGGCCGCGTCTTCGGCTGGTGCAACGGGTTGCCCGTCGTCTTCTTCTAAGTCGGAGTCCGAGTCCGAGTCCGAGTCCGCGTCCGCCGCCGCCGCCTTCCCGTTCGAAGCCGCCGGCGAATCGGGTGACTCGAGTTCCGAGAGGTGCGTGTATTTCGGAGGTCCGGTCGGAACCGCTCTCGGCGCGAGAATCATAAACATGTTCTTGCCTTCGAGCTTGGCATCGCGCTCGACGGTCGCGATCGGCGTCATGTCGACGGCCATCCGGTCGAGCAAACGCTTTCCGAAGCTCGTGTACGTGATCTCACGGCCGCGGAACATAATCGTGACTTTGACTTTGCCGCCGTCGAGCAGTAGCCGTTCGGCCATGCGCGCTTTCGTCTCGTAATCGTGCGTCTCGATTTTGGGGCGCAGCTTGACTTCTTTAAGTTCCCAATTCTTTTGTTTCTTACGAGTGTCTTTATCTTTTTTCGACTGCTCGTATTTGAGGCGCCCGTAATCGCTGATCCGGCATACGGGCGGAATCGCAGTCGGCGATACCTCGATGAGGTCGAGGCCTTTCTGACGCGCGAGTCCGAGGGCATTTTCCGTCGGCATCACACCCAGCTGCGTGCCCTCGTCATCGATGACGCGGACCTGCCGGATGCGGATTTGATCGTTAATGCGCAGCGGTCTTGCTATTGGGCACTCTCCTCGAACGAGTTAAAAAAAGTGGCGATGCCAAAGCATCCCACTCGAATGTCCGACCTACCGGCGGTCGTCGTTCGCGCGACCGGATCGCCCGAGGGCATCCGGTGAGGGCGCTCGCACGCCCCGCTTCCGCTCCCCTATGGTATCAGGGTAGCACGGGAGCGTCAACAGCAGCGGCCGGGTCGTGCTCCCGCGGACCGGCCGTCGCCGCGCGCTCGAGGTCACGGCGCGGGCGCGAGCTCCGTCGGGATCGGCAGCCGCGGCCGGCCGTCGAAGTGCGGCTTGCCGTTGCGCGTCGCCGCGCGCAAGGCGGCGATGAGCTCGAGCGCCTTCTCCATCTGCGGATCGACCCCGGCCCGGTCGTCGTGCGGGGCGACGTCGACGTCGTAATCGGGATCCGTGCCGTAATTCTCGACTTGCCAGCCGACGTCGGTGAACCAGAACGAAAACTCGGGCTGCGTCGTGATCGTGCCGTCGACGAGCCGGTGATAGGGATTGATCCCGATCACGCCGCCCCAGGTCCGCTTGCCCACGAGCGGACCGAGCTCGTAGAGTTTGAAGGCGTGGCTAAAAATATCGCCGTCCGAGCCCGCGAACTGGTTCGTGAGCGCGACCATCGGGCCCGCGACCGACTCTTTGGGATACGGTTCGGGCGGATTGTATCGCGAGATATCGTAGCCGATGCGCCGGCGGGCGAGCTTCTCGAGCAGCAGGGGCGAGACGTGGCCGCCGCGGTTGTAGCGGACGTCGACGATGAGCGCCTCGCGGTTGAATTCCGAGAGATAGCCGCGATGGAACTCCGAGAAGCCCCAAGGCCCCATATCGGGGATGTGCAGGTAGCCGACCCGGCCGTCGGTGCGGGCGTGCACGGTGGCGCGGTTGTCGTCGACCCAGCCGCGATACCGCAACATCCGCTCGTCGGGGAGCGCGCGGACGACGATCCGCCGCCGTTCTTTCCCGGTCGCGATGGTCACGGGGACGTCGCGGCTCGCGGCGTTCACCAGCAGCTCGTCGGGCGTGACGCTGCTCGAGAGCGCCACGCCGCCGATCGCCACGATGGCGTCGCCCTCGCGGACGGCGAGCCCGGGCGCCCCGAGCGGTGAGTCGGCCTCGCGATTCCAGGAGTCGCCGCGATACAGCTTCGCGATCGTGTAGGCGGCGCCGTTCCAGACGAGGTCCGCGCCGAGGAAGCCGCGCCGGTACTGCGGCGGCCGGCGATGGTCGCCGCCGATCTCGTACGCGTGCGAGGTCCCGAGCTCGCCGAGCATCTCCCACATGACGTCGGAGAGTTCGCCGCGCGTGCGGACGAGGGGGAGCAGCTTGGCATAGCGTTCGTGGACCAGATCCCAGTCGATCCCCGACATCGTCTCGTCCCAGAACTGCTCGCGCTGCATGCGCCACGCCTCGTCGTACATCTGCGCCCACTCGGCACGCGGATTGACGAGAACGCTGCCGCGCGTGAGATCGAGCCAGCCGCTGCGGCGGCTCGGATCCGGCGACGTTTTGACGTCCTCGTTACCGTCCTCGGGGAGTTCGCCGAGCGCATCGATCGCACGCACGCGCTCGTGCGAGCTATAGACGAGGGTCCTGCCGTCGGCGCCGAGCCGAATGTCGCCGACCTCCTGCGCCAGCTGCGCCGACCGCTGCTGGTCGAAGTCGTAGGCGAGCAGCGTGCCGGCTTCCGGCTCGTCGGCCCAGGTCGCGCCCTCGGGCTTGATGCTCCGCAACGGAAACTGCGTGAAGATCGCGCGGCCGCGAACCGCGACGATCTGTTCGTAATCGCCTTCGTCGACCGGAAAGCCGAGGATGCGGCCGCGAATCCCCTCGAAGTCGATCTCGATCCGCGACGGCTTCGCGGGGCCCTTGCCATCGTCACGGTCGTCGCCGTCTAACGCTTTCCCGTCCTTGTGCAGCGGCGCGGGCTTTGGAATGAAGGGGCTCGGCACGTCCGCGCGCAGCGTCACGAGAAACGGCCGCGACGCGAGCGGGAAGCTCAAGTCGAATTGCAACGCGTCGTAGACCGGGTTGAAATCCCGCGTCGAGATGAAGTAGAGGTACTTGCCTTCGGGATCCCACGCGGGCGACCGGTCGACGCGCAGGAGCGGCGTCACGTCGTGCAGCGCGCCCGACTTCACCTTGGCGACGCGCACGATCGACGTGTCGGGACTGGCGCTCGCCGAGCGTTCCGGCTTCGTCGCGCAGGCATAGGCGAGCCAGCGCCCGTCGGGGGAGAAGGCGAGCCCGGACATGCGCGAGGCGGGACTCGTGTCGATCGTGCGCACGCGCCGCTCGTCGAGGTCGATCAGTAAAAGCTCTTGACGATGGTTGGCGACGGCGACCACGCTCGCCACGGGTGAGACCGCGAGCTCGACGACGCGGCCGATGTCCTCGAGCGTCACGCGCACCGGCGGCTCTTCGCCGCTCGCACGATGGACCTCGAGATGTTCGGCGCCGCCCTCGTCGCTCACGCAGACGAAGCGCTCGTTATCGCGCAGCCACTCGGCGAGCCGGTAGCGGACGCGGCTGCCGCTGCCGTGCGGCGTCACGGCCTCTTCCCAAAGCGGCATCGTGAACGGCCGGCCGCGGGACACGAGCGCGAGCGACGTACCGTCGGGGCTCGGGGCGAAGTACTCGAGGCCGTCGTCGATCTCGACGAAGCGGCGGGCCGTCTGCGGCGCGGTCGAGGGCGCCTCGATCGTCAGGTAATGTACGGCATCGGTGCGCGTGTCGAGCAGCGCGACCCGCGCGCCCGCCGTGAAGGCGATAGTGGTGCCGTCCGTGGAGGGGAAGCGGACGAAATATTCGGTCTCGTTCGTGTGGCGGCGCAGCCCGGACCCGTCCGGGTCGACGGAGTACAGGTTGCCGACGCCCTCGTGATCGGAGAGGAAGTAGATCCGGTCGCCGACCCAGAGCGGCCAGACGGCGTTCCCCGGCAGTTTGACGAGCCTCGTGTAGACGCCCGTATTCCCGCCGTCGACCCAGAGATCGCCCGCGGTCCCGCCCTTGTAGCGTTTCCAGCGGGCCGGATCGTCGTTATTGCGGCCGATGACCAGCCGTCCGTCGGGGTGCTGCGAGAGCGAACGCGCGTGTCCCAAACGCAGCGCAACGGCCGCGCCGCCGGTCGCCGGGACCGCGAAGGCTTGCGTCTCGCGCGAGAACGGCGCCCGCGCGTCGCAGCAGAAGAGGATGGCGTCCCCCGCCGGCGTCCAGCCGGAGACGCTGCAGACGTCGCTGCCGAGGAACGTCAGCCGCTTCGCCGGACCGCCCGCGGCCGGCATCACGTACACTTCGGGGTGGCCTTCCTCGCGTCCGACGAAGGCGAGCAGCGTTCCGTCGGGCGAGAATCTCGGCGTCGTCACCTCGCCCGTGCTCGCCGTCAGCCGGCGGGCCGTTCCGCCGGTGCGGGCCACGGACCACAGGTCGTCCTCACAAACGAAAACGACGGTGTTCTTCGCGACCGTCGCCTGCCGATAGTACCCGAGTTGTGCCATTGCGACCGTCTTTGTCGGCCGGAAGCACCGTTCCCGGGGCGAACTCCGGGCGGGGTGTCGGCCTTCCAAACGCACTTCCTGCAAAAGTATTTCGCCTATCGCGCACGCTACGTGGAGCACATCGTGCGGGAAGCGCCGCGCCGCGGGGCGCTCGCCGTCGTGTCGGAGATCGCGCGGCTCGGCTTCATGGCGGCCGGCTG
>CAXUFI010000129.1:0-7172 GCA_964250245.1 uncultured bacterium | reverse complement strand
ATCCTGAAGGATTCGCTGCCGGGCGCCGCCATCCGGACGGCATGAGAAGCATTCATCGAGATGAAGATAAAAAAACGGGACGCTTATTTGCGTCCCGCTTCGAGGCAACCGCGCGGTCGCCGTTACTGCTTGCAGGTTACGAGCGCCATCGCCCAACCGTTGGCGGTGCGCGTCCGTACGAGATAACCGTCTTGCGTACGGTCGTAGATCTGGAAGCCCGCTCTGAGCGCGTCGGCTAACGATCGGAAAACCATGAGACCTGACATGTATCCTGGACCCTCCTTTCACGAAGTAATCACATTTCTATTAACGGCCATCGAACCGAAACGTTCTACTCCTTCGACCCGATTTAGGCCAAATTCGTACAATTTGTAATTCCGGGAATGCGCCTCGAGCACGGTCCTGGCTTTCAGCGACAGGAAGCGTGGCCCGGGCACGATAGTAGGGACGCGATGCTGACGTCGGCCGGCTCGAAACTCATCGTCGCGCTCGACGTTCCGACGTGCGAACAAGCTGTGGCGCTCGTCGCGATGCTGCAACCGTTGCCGATACTCTTTAAAGTCGGCAACGAGGCGCTTTACGGCTATGGCGCGCTCCTGCGAACGGCCTTAGAACGTCACGGGGCCTCGTACTTCGTCGATGCGAAACTGCACGACATCCCGCGCACGGTCGCGGCCTCGGTACGCGAACTCGTGCGGCCCGGCGTTCGCATCATCAACGTTCACGCGCTCGGCGGCAACGAGATGATGCAGGCAGCGGTCGAAGCCGCGGCGGACCGCGCCCGGGAACTCGCGCTCGAGCCGCCCGACATTTTTGCCGTCACGATTCTCACGAGTCACGCCGCGGAAGACCTCAACGAACTCGGTTTGCAAGGCGGACCCGGAGAGAACGTCATGCGGCTCGCAGCGTTGGCGCGCGACGCGCGCTGCGCGGGCGTCGTTTGCAGCAGCTATGAAGTCGCCGACCTCAAAGCCTATTTCGGCGCCGACTTCCAAACGTTGTGTCCCGGGATCCGGCCGGCGGGTGAAGCGCACGGCGATCAGAAGCGCGTCGCTACGCCGCACCACGCGGTGACGGCGGGAGCCGATTACCTCGTCGTCGGCCGGCCGATCGTCGAAGCCGGCGACCCTCTCGCGGCCACGCATTCGATCCTCGCCGAGATGGAGCGGTCGCTCCCGTGAACGCCGAGACGATCCGGGCGCTGCTCGGCGAGCGCGGAGCGCTGCTCACCGGCCATTTCCGGCTGTCGTCGGGCCGTCACAGCGATCGCTTCGTTCAGAAGTTTCGGATTCTCGAAGATCCGCAGCTGGTCGCGCCGCTGGCCGGCGCCTTGATCGCGCGAACGAACGAGCACGCGGCGAGCGTCGTGGTCAGCGCCGCGGTCGGCGGCATCGTGCTCGGTTACGAGGTCGCGCGACAGTTAGGTACTAAAGCGATTTTCGTCGAGAAGGAAGACGGGATTCCGAAATTACGGCGCGGTTTCGCACTCGCCGCCGGCGACCGTGCGCTCGTCGTCGAGGACGTCGTGACGACGGGCGGCTCCGTGCGTGAGGTGTTGGACGTCGTACGCGCGCACGGCGCGCTGACGGCCGCGGTCGGCGTCATCGTTCGGCGCGAGCCGAACGACTTCGGCGTGCCGACGGTCGCGTTACTCGATCTCCCGGTCACCTCGTACCAGCCGCCGGATTGTCCGCAATGTCGTGCGGGCGAACCGCTGACCGAGCCCGGCTCTCGCTTTCTCGGGCGGCCCGTCGCCTAATCCGTCAGCGGCCGAAGACGACGAACGTGCGCTTCGTGCTGCGAACGCCGTCTGAGAAGTCGACGCTCAAGCGATGCGCGGCGGTCGCGATCGTAAGCTGCTCGTAGGTCCCGGCGCCGGAAGCATACGTCGTGTCGGGTTCGGTATCGGTCGAGATGCGAACCGCCGGAAAGGCCCGTGCGTTCCAGGCGAAGACGATATCGCGATCGTCCGTGGCGATCGTTTCCGCGGTGGCCTCGCCGTGCGTCGTCGCCGCTCGCTCGGCGTTGGCCGAAGCACTAACGACGCGAATAAGGTGGATCGCTTGTTCGGCAGCGAGCGAGAGCGGTACGTCGAGGCGGTAGGTGCCGCGTGCGATGAAGGGCATGCTGAATAAGAGCTGACCTTCGGCATTATATGCCGCGATCGTCGCGTTGCCCGCGATTTCGGGCCTCGTCAATTGCGCCGGACGGACGAGGAGATCGAAGGCCGGCTCGAGCGTGACGCCGCCCGGCCCGACGTTGCCGCTTACTTCGAGAGCCGGACAGAGCGCCGCCGCCGTCGTAACGATGCCGGTCGGAGCATCGGGACAAGCGCTCGCTGCCCGGATGTGGACCGTTTCCTGTGCTGCCACCAGCAGCATAGGCGGGTTCGAGAGCAGCATGAGAACGAATGGCCTCCAGAGCGCGATGTCGAAGTTATCGGCAGATGCCGTCTCCCTTTGAGCGCTTACTGCGTCCGAACCTGCGCTCCTATGTAGCCTATAAACCCGGTACCTCCGCAGATGAAGTGAAGCGCCGTTTCGGTCACGAGCGCGTCGTCAAACTCTCTCAGAATGAGAATCCGCTCGGCACGTCGCCGCGCGCGCTCGCGGCGGTCGCCGCGATCGACACGCTTAGCGATTATGTCGAAGACGATCATCAAATGTTGCGCGCGCGACTGGCGCGCGCGTACGCGCTGCCGGTCGCGAGCGTCATCCTCGGTCACGGCAGCAACGAGCTCGTGCAGCTGGTGTTTCTCGCGTTCGTGGATCCCGGCGAACGCATCGTGATCGGGCAGCCGACGTTCTCGCTCTTCCGTAAATATGCCGAGGTCGCGGCGGCGAACGTGACCGCGGTCCCGCTAGGCGCCGACGGCGTTCACGATCTCGCTGCGATGCTCGCCGCCGTCACGCCGGATACCAAAGCCGTTTTCGTCTGCGATCCGAATAATCCGACCGGCACCCGCGTTCGAGCCGCGGACCTCACGGCCTTCGCGCGCGCTCTGCCGCCGGAAGTCTTACTCGTTCTCGATCAAGCGTATTTCGAATATATGGATCCGGGCGGCAGCGACGGCGTCGACATATTGCGCGAGCGGCCCGCGACGCTCGTCCTGCGCACGTCGTCGAAAATTCATGGGCTCGCCGCCGTGCGTTTCGGTTACGGTTATTCCGCGCCCGAGATCGTGGCGTACCTCAACCGCGTGCGGCTGCCGTTTAACGTCGGCCGGCCCGCCGCGGTCGCCGTGCTCGCCGCGCTCGAGGACGACGAGTTCGCGCTGCGTAGCCGTCGCGTTAACGAAGCGGGCAAAGCGCAATTATACGCCGCGTTCGAGCGTCTCGGTTTGCACGCGTACCGGAGCGCGGCGAACTTCGTCGCGGTCGCGGTGCCGGTTCCGGCCGATGTCGCCTACGCCGCGCTGCTCGAACGCGGCGTGGTGGTTCGCTCGGGCGACGGCCTCGGCATGCCGGGCCGCTTGCGCGTCTCGATCGGCACCTTCGAGGACAATGCCGCCTTCATCGCGGCGCTCGAAGCGTATCTGCCGGTATGGCGCGAGCCGCTCGAGGCCGTGCGTTGACCTCCGGCGTGACGTTGCGTCTCGGGGGGCCGGCCGATCGCGCGTTCGTGCTGGATTTAGGCCGGCGGACGGCGGGCGACAGCGTTTCGGCGCTGCGGCCCGTGCCGCTGTCGCTCGTGCGCGCGAGCTATGAGAATCTCGTCGCGTTCGCACTCGAGCGGTCGCACGTGCTGCTGATCGCGGAACTCGCGTTTGCCGGTCCGGCCGGGTTTATCTTAATGCTCGAGGATATGCCCGATGAAGTTACCGCGCTCGCGCAGGGCTTCGTCGCCTACATGGCCGTCGAACCCAGCGCGCGCCGGCAGGGCATCGCCGCGCGGCTGCTGGAAGCGGCCGAAGAGACCGCGCGCCGGCGCAATCTGCCGGCGCTCGCGTTGATGGTAACCGAAAATAACGTCGCCGCGCGCGAATTGTACGCGCAAGCCGGTTACGCTACGGAGCGAAGGCTCCTGTGCAAGGCGCTCTAGGTTCCAGAGCCTTCCGGCGCCGCGCGGTGCGGACGGTTGCGGCGATCGCTGCCGCGGGCGCCGCGCTTTGGTTCGCCGCTCATATTCCGCGGACGCTGACGGTCTTCGTGATCGCGGCGTTCATCGCGTTCGGCGTGGAACCCGTCGTGCGCTTGCTCGAAGGCGTCGTCACGCGCGGCGTCGCGCTCGCGCTCATCTACGCCGGGTTAATCGTGCTCGCGATCGTGCTCGCCGTGCTCGTGGTTCCCGCCACGATCGTGCAATTGCAGATACTCGCGACCAACGCTCCGGCCTTTATCGACACCTTGCAGAGTTGGCTCGACGGCGCGCAGAACTTCTTGCGCCATATCTTCGGCCGTAATCTGCCGGCCGGATACGACGACTTGCACGGGCTGATCGCATCGCGCATCTCGACCGACTTCTCGACGACGCTGACCTATGCGAGCGACGTCTTAATTCAAACGCTTACGGCGGCGTTCATCGGCATCTCCGCGCTCGTCTTGTCGGCGTTCTTCGTGCTGCACGGCGAACGAATCGCCGAGAGTTGTTACGAGCTGTTGCCGCCGATTCGCCGCGCGAGCGCGGTCGCGCTCGGGCGCGAGCTCGCGCAAGTCTTCGGAAGTTACGTCTCGGGGCAAATTACGGTCTGCGCGATCACGGGCGTCTCGATCTTCGCCTTTACCGCCGCGGCCGGTTTCAAATTCGCGCTGTTGCTCGGGATCATCGCCGGTCTCGCGTACGCCGTGCCGTTCGTCGGAACGATCGTCGCGCACGTGGTCGCGCTCGTGCTCTCCGCGCCGCAGGGCGCGCAAACGACGCTTTGGGTGCAAGCGATCGTGTTCACGGTCGCGCGCGTCTCCGACAATCTGCTCGTGCCCAAGATCATGGCCGAGAGCGTCGGCGTCTCGCCGATCGTCGTCATGTTCTCCGTCTTTGCCGGCGGCGAGATGTTCGGGCTGCCGGGACTCCTGCTCGCGATTCCGCTTGCGGCGCTGCTAAAAGTTGCCTGGCGTTTCTATCGCGAACAACGCCTCGCCGGCGTGCAGTCGTTCGCTCTCCCCGGACCGCCGGCCGACGACGTCACGGCCGTCGCGCCTACATCGTCTCGGGCGCGCTGACGCCCAGGAGCTGCAAGCCGGCCGCGATGACGGTCTTGGTCGCGAAGCAGAGGCCGAGCCGCGCGGCGGAAATTTCGGCGTCCTCACCAAGCACGCGGCTCGACATGTAGAATTGCGTGAAGTCTGCGGCGACGCTCTGTACGTAGCGCGCGAGGCGGCTCGGTGCGAGGCCCGTCGCGACCGAACGGACCGCGGCGGGGAATTCGGCGAGCCGGCGCGCGAGGGCGAGCTCGGCGGGCGCGGTCAGGCGTTCGAGCGCTTCACCCGCGCGTGCGCGACGCACGAGGTCGGGCGGTGCGCCGCGTTCGATGGAGGCGATGCGAGCGTGCCCGTATTGCACGTAAAAGACCGGGTTGTCGTTGGTCTGCTCTTTAGCGAGCGTTAAATCGAACGTCATCGGCGAGTCGGCATTCATCATCACGAAAAAGAACCGCGCCGCGTCGACGCCGACTTCGTCGATGACGTCGTCGAGCGTGAGCACGTCGCCGTGCCGCTTGCTGAGGCTCACGATTTGGCCGTCGCGCACCGTCGTCATCTGCTGCGCGATCAGAACTTCGATCGCGCCCGGCTTACCGAAGGCGGCCGCGATCGTTTGTAAGCGCAGGATGTAACCGTGGTGATCGGGGCCGAGGATGAGCAACGCGCGATCGCTGCGCTGCAGTTTCTGATAGTGGTACGCCACGTCGGGGGCGAGATAGGTCGGCCGTCCGTCGGAGCGCACGAGCACGCGGTCCTTATCGTCGCCGAACTGCGTCGTGCGCATCCAAACGGCGCCTTCGGCTTCGTACGTGAGGCCGCGCTCGCGAAGCTCGCGCACGCCGCGCTCCACGTCGCCTGCGGCGTGCAGGTCGCGTTCGCTCTGCCAGCGGTCGAAGCGGACGCCGAAGCGCTCGCACGTCGCGCGCTGGGCGGCGACGATGGCGTCGCGCCCGGTACGAGCGAAGAACGGCAGCCACTCGCTCTCGGGCGCCGCCTCGTACGCGTCGCCAACGCGAGCGCGGACGTCGCGCGCGATCGCGATGAGGTACGCGCCGGGGTAGCCGTCGGCCGGCGATGGGAACGCGGGGTCGCTCAGCTGGCGATAGCGCGCGTAGAGGGAGCGCCCGAGCGTATCGATTTGGGAGCCCGCGTCGTTGACGATCCATTCGGTCGTCACGTCGATCCCGCAGAAACGCATCGCCTTCGCGATCGCGTCGCCGAGCGAGAGCGTGCGGCCTTGCACGACGACGACGGGGCCGGTCGGATTCGCGCTGCCGAATTCGAGCGACACGCGTTCGCCCGTCGCTTGCCGGGCGCGGCCGAAGGCCTCGCCGTCCTGCAGAATGCGGGCCACGGCGCGTTGCCAATACGCGGGCGACAGCCGGACGTTGATGAAGCCCGCGGCCGGCAGCGCCGCCAGGACGTCGTGCAAGCCGGGATCGAGCGCGAAGGTGCGTTCGACGAGTTCCGCCGCGAGTTGCTGCGGTGCGCGACGCGCCCGTTTGGCGAGTTGCAGCGCGACGTTGGAAGCGAAATCGCCGAATTGCGGATTGCGCGGTGCTTCGAAGACGACCGCGGGCGGCGCCTCGCCCGGCACGAGTTCCGCCGCGGCGCGTTCCAGAGCGGCGGCGATGCGCTCGAGCCCATAGCCGTCGTCAATGGTGGTAGGGCTCATTGCGGGCGATCTTCGCTGCGCGATAGAGCTGTTCCAGCACGAGCGCGCGCGTCCACTCGTGCAGCAGCGTCAAGCGCGAGAGCGACCAGCGAAAATTCGCACGCGCCAGCAGGGCGTCGCTCGCGCCGTAGGTGCCCGCGATCGCGAGCGTGAGCCGAGCGTGTCCGAGGTAGGCGGTCGCCGCCAGCCGCTCGGCGAGCTCGACGCTCGATAACTGGTCGCCCGTGCGCTCGAGCAGCCAGAACGGCTCGTCCGGGGCGACGAGTCCTAAGAGCCGGCGGCCTTCGCTCGTAACGGCGCGCGCGGGCTCGCCGCCGGGCGCGGCGGCGACCTCGATTTCCTCGAGGCTCTCGTAGCGC
>CAXUFI010000128.1:0-7202 GCA_964250245.1 uncultured bacterium | reverse complement strand
ATACGTACGTAGTCTCCGTTCAGCGGCCGGGCTACGACGCGGCTTCCAACGGCGGCGTTTCGGTATTCGCGGACCAAGTGCAGAACGTCGGCACGTTCGATCTCACGAAGACGTTGCGCCGGATCGGCCAAGTCACGGCGCGGACTTCGAGCAACCTCGTGCGTCCCGGCACGACGAGCGACGTCTATTCCGTCAACGCCGCGGGCCAAGCCGCGGCGAGCGCCGTCGGCGGCCCCGGCAGCCTCAATCAAGCCTATAGCGCGATCGCGACCACGCCGGGCGCGAACGTCCCCCAAGGTCAGCAAGGCTGGAATCAGCTCGTCTACATTCGCGGCGGCGACTATAGCGACGTCGCGAACGAACTCGACGGCATCCCCGTCAATCGCGCGTCGGACTTCGCCCCGATTACGACGCTCTCGAGCCTCGGCAGCCAGGAGGTGCAAACCTACACCGGCGGCACGCCGCCGTCGGCCGAGGCGTCGGGGTTGTCGGGCTTCATCAACCAAGTCATCAAGACCGGAAGCTATCCCGGCTACGAAGATCTCAGCCTCGGCGTCGGCGGCCCCGCGTACTATCACAAGCTCAGCGTCGAGGCGAGCGGTGCGACGAGCAACCGCAATTTCACCTACTACGTCGGTCTCGGCGGCGAGAACCAGGATTACCGCTACTCCGACCAATTCAACGGCGCGAGCACGCCGCTGTTCTTCTACCCGCTCTATATCGCGAGCAATAACGACGGCGGCATCTACGACGGCAGCGGCCCCGCGCTCTTCTCGCCCGGCCAATCGTACGCGATCGCTCACACGAGCGAACGCGACAGCATCGCCAACTTTCACCTAGCGCTACCGCATAAGAACGGCGGCCTCAAGGACGATATTCAATTCCTGTACGTCACGAGCGACGTCCAGAGCGGCTTCTACAGCTCGCCGAACGATCTCGGCGGCAACAACTTGATCGCGCAGGGCTACGGCGGACCGGCCACCTACACGGACCAGTACGTCTACCGCGGACCGCTGTTCGCGCCGCCCAATCCCGCCGCCGTCGGCATCTCCTATTCGCCGAGCAGCCCGGCGCACGCGTTTACGAGCGGCGTCATCGACCCGGAGACCCGCGACGCCGACGACCACAACGCGACGATCCTCAAACTGCAGTACCAGAAGAACATCAGTCCGACGTCGTACGTGCGGCTCTTCGGTTATAGCGAGTACAGCGACTGGTTTCTCAACGGGCCCGTGAGCGCGTTCCTCACCTACGGCGGCGAGTTACAGGATTACGAGGTCCACGGCAACGCCTTCGGCACGACCCTCAATTATTCGAATCAATTCGATCCCAAGAACTTGCTGACGTTCACGGCTTCCTATCAGACGCAAAAGCTCGAGACGTACAGCGGAAACAACTATCAGGGTTCCATCACGACCAACCTCGTCGATGCGAAGGGGAATTGCTATAGCCCGAGCACCGGTTACTACGCGAGCTGCTATACGCCGATCTACAACGGCGACGGGACCGTCAACCCTTCCGGCGGCCTCAATCAGTACGGATTCTTCGGCGCCGCGGCCTCGGGGTTTCCGGGCTCGTCGCTCGCGGTCGGTACGCCGCCCGCCGGTACGCCGGCCGCGGTCAACGGCGCCCGAAACCTCGTGACCGACGACGGCCAAAGCGCGCAGATCGACGAGATCACGCCGTTCTTCAGCGCCGCGTCGCTCGCCGATCAATTCCGGCCGACCGATCGCCTGACGCTCAACGCCGGCTTGCGGCTCGAAAATTACACCTACCGGCTCGACGACACGGTCTCCGGTTATCCGGCGCGACCGTTTTGGTTCGCGGCGTACAATCGCGAGTTCTCGTTCGGCTCCTCGGCGACGTCGGTCGCGCAATGCACCGGCACCTATGCGGGACCGACGATCGGCGCGCTCGTCACGGACTCGACGGTTACGGGGGTCGATCCGCTCACCGGCGCCTCCCTCTGCGCTCCCGGCACGAACGCGGACTTGGCCAACGTGAGTCCGCGGACGGTGAGCTTCACCGCGTACCAGCCGCGCGTGTCGTTTACGTACGCGCTGAGTTCCGATACCGTGCTGCGCGGGTCGTACGGCCGCTATGCCGCGCCCGCGCCGACGTCCTACCAGCAGTACAACGTGCTGCAGGAAGACTCGCCGTCGTTCATCGGTCAGTTTCTGCCCTACGGGTTCAACACGCCGTACCATCAGTCGCGGCCGTCGTATTCCAATAATTACGACTTCTCACTCGAACAGCACGTGCCGAAAACCGACGTCTCGTTCAAACTCACGCCGTTCTACCGCTCGACGCAGGACCAGCTCGCGAACCTGCCCATCGGCGCGCAGGGCGTCCTCGACGGGCTCAACGTCGGCCGTCAGCGGAACTACGGCGTCGAGTTTCAGATCCGCAAGGGCGATTTCGAACGCAACGGCCTCTCCGGCACGCTCAGCTACACGTACACGCGCAGCCGCGTGCGATACAGCAACTTCGGCGGCGGGAATCGTAACGAGATCGACAACCTCAACGATTACATTCGTAATTACAACGCGTATACGTCGGCCTGCGCGACCGGCACGGATACCGCGCTCTGCGGTACGACGAGCACGGGGGTCGCGGCCGCCAGGTGCTACACCGCGGCCGGCGCTCCGGATAACGGCTGCGCCGCCGGGAGCATCGCGAATCCGTATTTCGCCGCGGCGCCGCAACCGCTGCTCGACCGCACGGGCGAGTACACGCCCTACGATATTCTGCCGGCGCCGTTCCAGGGCGCGAACGGTTACGAGACGCCCGACGTCGCCACGCTCGTGCTCAATTACAAGCGCAACCGCTTCGCCTTCACACCGAGCGCGACGTACAGCTCGGGGTCGTTTTACGGCTCGCCGTTGATTTGGCCCGGGTACGATCCGGTGACGTGTACGGGGACCGTCGGCACGACGAATCAGGCCAATACGCAAACCTGTGCGAACTATCTCTTCATCCCCGACAAGTACACGGGCAAGTTCGACAGCTTCGGCGCTCTGCGGGAGCCGACGCGGCTGACGCTCAACGCCCAGTTCTCGTATCAGGCGACGAATAAAGTCGGCTTCACGCTGACGCTGACCGATCTTACGGACCTCTGCTTCCAACGCAAATACGCTTGGGACAACGGCTCGACGTGCGTCTACGCGCAACTCCCTTCGAATCTGCTCGCGCCGGCCGGCAATTTCGTCGCGAACCCGCCGATCCAACTCGCCTACCCGTACGGCAGCTGGTATAATAATTCGCAGACGGGTTTCGTCGGTCAGAAACTGCCGTTCGGCGCGTTCCTCAGCGCCGATATCCGGCTCTGACGATGACGCAGCTGCGGGCCGAATGCCTCGGCTTTCGCGAGGTCGTCGCGCAATCGGTCGCGATGCTCGGCCCGACCATGACGCCCGTCCTCATCGTGCCGCTCATGGCGAGTTCGGCCGGTAACGGCAGCTGGCTCGCCTACGTCCTCGGCACGCTGCTGCTGCTCGCGGTCGCGCTTTCGATTCGCAGTTTCGCCGTGCGCTCGGCCTCCGCGGGCTCGCTCTTCGAATACGCGCGCCGCGCGTTCGGCACGCGCGGCGGGTTGCTCTGCGCCTGGGCGTTACTATGGGCGTACGTTTTCGTCGGCGTCGCCGGCATCACGGGCTTCGCCGTGTTCGCGAGCTCGCTGCTCGCGTTCACGCACGTGCCGGAACTGCTCCTGCGCCTGCTCGCGAGCGTGAGCTGCATCGTGGTCGCGCTCGCCTTCGCATATCGCGACGTGCGCTTGTCGACCGCGACGCTGCTCGCGCTCGAAGTCGGTTCGGTCCTGCTCGTCACCGTGCTCTTGACGGTCGTCGTCGTGCACGGCAAAACCGTTATCGATCCCGATCAACTCGCGCTTCGCGGCGCGACGCCCTCGGGGCTCGCGCTCGGCGTCGTCGTCGCGATCTTCAGCCTCGTCGGCTTCGAGAGCGCGACCGCGCTCGGTGCCGAGGCGCGCGATCCGCTGCGGACGATTCCGGCCGCGGTCATCGTCAGCGTGCTCGTGGCCGGCACCTTTTTCGTCATCTGCGCGTACGCGGAGCTGCTCGGCGTCCGGGCACTCGGGACGACGGTCGATAAATTGCCGACGCCGCTCGACGCGCTCGCCGGCCACGCGGGCGTCGTTCCGCTCGGCATCGCGATCGACTTCGGCGCGCTGCTCTCGTCGTTCTCGATCACGCTCGCGTCGCTCAACGCCGGAGCCCGCATCCTCTACACGCTCGGCCGGGCGGGCCTCTTCGCCGACGTGTTCGGACGCTCGCATCCCGAATATCAAACGCCGAACGTCGCGATCGTGGCGTTCGTCGCGCTCATGGCGCTGGTGGGAGAGGGGATGCTGCTCGCGGGCATCGCTCCGATCGACGCGTTCAACGATACCGCGACGCTCGGCTCGTTCGGCTTCGTCGCCATCTACGTCTTCGTCGCGCTAGGGGCGCCCGTGTACTTGCGCCGGCGCGGCGAGTTGCGGCCGCATCACGTCGCGCTCGCCGCGCTGACGCTCGTGCTCTTGCTCGTGCCGGCCGTCGGCAGCGTCTACCCCGTGCCCGCTCCACCCGCGAGCATGTTTCCGTACCTGTTCGTGGCCTACGTGTTCGTCGGTTTCATCGTGCTGCGGCTGCGCGGGGCGCGCACGGTCGGCGCCGGGTTCGGCGAAGAGACCGCCGCTTGAGCATCCACGATACGGGCCGCCGTTCCATCTAGCGGCGCGTGAACGAGGAGAGGCAGAGCGAGTCGACCGCGACGATCGTCGTCGCGATTATCGTCAACCTGCTCATAACGGCGTTCAAGTCTGCGGCGGCGATCTTTACCGGCAGTTCGGCGATGCTCAGCGAAGCGATCCACTCGGGCGTCGATACGCTCAACGAAGCGCTGCTCTACGTCGGAGTCTCGCGCAGCAAACGGCCGCCGGACGCGGCGAATCCGCTCGGGCACGGTCAAGAGCTGTACTTCTGGACGCTCATCGTGGCCGTCGTAATTTTCGGCGCCGGCGGCAGCGTCTCGATCGTCGAAGGTCTGGAACGGCTCGCGCATCCGCAGCCGCTCGCAAACGTCGTATGGAGTTACGCCGTCCTCGGCGCCGCGCTCGTGCTCGAGAGCGTCTCCTGGACCGTGGCCTATCGCGCGCTGCGCAAGCGCGCGGGCACGGCCTCGACGTGGCGGATCATTCGCGAGAGTAAGGACCCGACGGTATTTACGGTATTGCTCGAAGACACGGCGGCGCTCACCGGCCTCGGCCTCGCGCTCGCCGGGACGCTCGCGCAGCAGTTGGGAGTCGCGGCGGCGGACGGCCTCGCGTCGGTGGGCATCGGCCTGGTGCTATGCGGCGTGGCCTTCATCGTCATACGCGAGAGCCGCGGTCTGATCTCCGGCGAGAGCGCCTCCCCGCTCGTCGTCAACGGCGTCCGCGCGATCCTGGGGCGGGAACCCGCGGTCGAGCGCGTCGAGTCGATCGTCACGCTGCACTTCGGTCCCGACCGCGTACTGCTCGTCCTCACGCTGGTGCTAGTTCCGCTTTCTACCGCCGAACTGACGGAGACGCTCGCGCGTTTGCGGAAAACGATCGAAGCGGAATTTCCGGCGATTACGAACATCTCGCTGTCGCTCGCATCGTTCGCGGTTCCGATTCTTAAGTGAGGAGGAACATCCGCGATGGCTCGGGCCGGGTAAAGTGCGGTACGGAAATCGGCACGACGAAGTCACAGAGCACAATGCGAAAGCGCCGCGGCGAAGAGCCGAGATGGCTTATAGCCCAAGGTCCGCGTATAAGCTGTCGACGTCGACCAGCTTGGGTAGTCCACGTCGTCCGGTCGACGCGGCGATGCAGCCGCGCCCACACGTGCGGGAATCGAGGATCAGATATTCGCTTAAAGTCTCTATGGCCCGATACATTTCGAGCTTCGCGAACTTATCGCGCTGCACGCTCGCCTCGGAAATAACATCGAGAACGAAGCGCGGTGAGACGATTTCGGTCGCCTCCAGGCTGACGCTTTCGCACGTAACCGATGCGTCGGGAAATACATAGGACGGCGCGTCGGCGCGCATGATTCCGACGTCGCTCCCGGTGCGTGACACGGTGGCCGCGCTTGCGCGATTAGCAGCGCGAGAACGCGGGCAGCAACGATCTGATGCCGCAGCGTACCGCTGCGAACGAGTAGCCGAATCGTCGAGCAGTTCGATCTTCGTTTGGGGAGGCGGCGAGGTCGACGCGAAAGGTACGTAGCGAACTGCGCTCGCCCGATTCGAGTGCCATCACATTCGACCGAGTTCCGATGCGGCGGATCGCGCGACTGCGAAGGCGACGTATAACTGCGGCTCCGCAATACGGTTACAGCTAAGTCTCCTCACGTGACCACTAATGTACTCCGGCACACCTTCGAAAAGCAACGATATGCCGGCTACGCCTCGACTTCGAAGGCGGGCGTGCGCACGAACGAGTCCGCGGGGTTCATTTTGCCGCCGCGCCACAGCGCGAACGGGATGCCGAGAAAGAGGCCGCCCACCTCGATGCATCGCGTGACGAGGTCGGACTGCGCGATGTCGATGGCGATGACCGCCGCCAGCGTGAGCGCGCCGGCGGCCGGAATGAGGACGGCGCCGCGCCGTGCTTCCTGCGGCCGACTCGCCAGCATCTTCACGGCGGCCGCCGCCGACATGCAGAAGAGCGCGCCGAGAAACACCGACGTGCCGCTCAGGATCAGATTGAGCGCGCTCGCGGCGGTCGGCCAGAGGCCGGTCAGCATCGTCATCGCGACCACGCCGATAAAGACGACGCCGAGCGAATTCGACGGCAGATCGTTGCGATCGAGGGCGCCCGTCATCGCCGGCAGTACGCCGTCGCGGCCCATTGCGAACACGCTGCGCGAGAGATAGAGCAGCGTGGTCCACAGCGTCGCCGCGGTCGACACGAGCACGGTGACGACGATGACGGGGCGCCACAAGCCGCCGCCGAGCCGCGTCGCGACGTAGTCCATCGCATCGCTCTGGTTCGCGCTGAAGCCGGCGACGCTGCCGACGTGCAGATAAGCGACCATCGCGAACAGCAGGATCGCCGACGTTACGAGGAGGCCCGCGATGCCGCCGCGCCCCGGCGTCTCCGCGGGCCCCGTCGTTTCTTCCGAGGCCGAGGCGGAGACTTACCCAACGGCGCTCAAGAAAATTACCCGCCCGCA
>CAXUFI010000127.1:4431-7253 GCA_964250245.1 uncultured bacterium | reverse complement strand
GTCCAGCGCGGCAGTTCCGGCCCGGCGCGCGACGGTGCCGAAGGTACGGTTGAGCCGCGCCACGGGCATGAGCGAGGCGCTCGGCGTGGCGGGCCCCCGCGCCCGTAAATACCGGGGGGCCGCGGGCGGGGCCCCCCCCGCGCGCGCCGCGGTCGCCGCGGGCAAGAGCGAAAAGGCCTCGCGCGACTCCTGATCGGGGATCGATTCGCGCTGCGCCCGCACGAGGTCGCGGCCTTCGCCGAACGTTAGCGACGCTTCCGCCGCATCACCGAGCTCATGCAGTGCCCGCCCGAGCGTCCAGTAATGGCTTCCGCTGCGTAGCGCGTTCGGAATTTCACCCAGTAAGCGCCGCGCTTCCGCGGCGGACGCGCGGGCCGCCGGGCCGTCGCCCGAGAGCGCGTGCGCGAACGCGAGATACGCGCGCGCTTCCGCGCCGACGTCGGCCCGGCCCGCGATCCGGTCCGCCAGCCGGGCGCTCTCCTGCAGCGGCGCTCGCGCCATTGCCGCAAGCCCGCGTTCGGTTAACGAAATGCCGAGATTTACGAGCGCGGGCGCGAGCAACGCTTCGGCGCCGAGCTGCTGCGCGAGCTCGACGGCGCGCCGCGACTCGGCTTCGGCCCGCACGTAATCGCAGGCCAGCGTTCGCGCGAAGCCGAGGCTGATGCAGCAGGCGGCGACTCCGAACGTATAGTGGAGATCTTCCGCCGCGCGCATCGCCCGCTCGAAGCGCCGGACGGCCTCATCGACATGGCCGAGCCAAACCGCGAGCAGAGCGAATTCGTAACCGACGGCGTAGGCCTGATGCCGGTCCTGCAGCGCTTCGAAGAGTTCCGCCGCCTGCCCGAGACGAGCGCGCGCGACCGTGACGTCGAGTCGCCAGGCGGCCGCGCTGCCGAGCTGGCGATAGGCGCGAGCGCGGCCGCCGACGTCGCCCGTGGACTCGGCCGCCGTTAAGAAACGCGCGGCCCATTCGTCGACTTCCAGGAAGCGGCCCCGGAGACCGGCATAATTCGCGCGCTCTTCGTAGAGCCGCATGACGAAAGCAGGCGAATCGTCGAGGCCGGCGAGTTGACGCTCCGCGTTGTCGAAGCACGCTTCCACGGCCGCGTGGGCCTCGGCGATGCGCTCCAGCTCCGCGAGCGTGAGATAGCTATCGAACGCACCGCGGGCGTCGCCCGCTTCTTGGAAGCCGCGCGCCGCCCGTTCGAGACTCTCGCGCGCTTGCGGGTGCGCGCTCACCCGCAGGTAATGCCGGCCGCGCGCGAGCGCCAATTCCGCCGTCCGCGCGGGTGACGCGTGCGGCGCCAGCAGTTCGGCGCTTTCCAGGCCCGCGCGCTCCGCGACGCGGTCGCCGATCTCGTGGGCGAGCGCGATGCGCCGCGCGGCGATCTCGAACGCGCCATCGGGCTCGCCGAACGCCACCGCGAGGTCGCCGGCTCGTTCGAGTTCGTCGCGCTGCCCTTGCCGGTCTCCCAACCGTCGAAAGGCTTCCTCACGCAGCAGACGCAGGGCAAACTCTTCGCGCTTCCCGGGTGTGAGCGCGAGCGCGCGGGCGGCATAGCCGAGCGCGTCTTCGTTGGCGTACAAGTCCGTAGCGCGCCGCGTCGCGACGATGAGATGCCCGACCGCCGCGGCGGCTTCGCCGGCTTCCTCGTAATGGCGCGCGAGCTCGAGCGCGAGGTCATCCAAACGGGCCGAGTACAGCTCGGCGAGCGCGCGTGCGACCCGTGCGTGGCGCTGCCGGCGCTTCGCCGGCTCGATCCGGGCGTACGCGTCTTCACGGTAGAACGCGTGCGCGAACGAATAGGCGCGGCCGCCGCCGGGCAGTTCGCGCACGAGATGCTTGCCGATGAGGTCGCCGACGTGGCGCAGCGTCTCGGCCTCGCTCCAGCCCGACGCTTCGGCGACGACCTCGAGATCGAAGCCGGACCCGATGACCGACGCGAGTTCCAGCGCCGTGCGCGCGGCCTCCGGCAGATCGGCGAGGCGGCGTTCCAAGGTGGCGGCCAGCGTCGGCGGCAGCACCGCGGCGATGGTGGCCGGCAGCGCCCGCGCGTCGCTCGTTCCCGCGAGAAGTTCGGTGAGAAAGAGCGGCAGGCCGTCGGTCGCCGCATGGTAACGGCCGCACAGCGCGGCATCGACGCCGCTCGGGAACCGCAGCGCGAAGAATCGCTCGACGTCGCCCGGCGTCAGCGCACCGAGAGACACGAGCGAGGCGCTCCCTTCGCGGGCCAGCTGGCGCCGCAGGTCGCGAAGCGGATGGCCGCGCTCCAAATCGTCGTCCCGATACGTTGCGATGAGCGCGATGCGTTCGCGGCCGATGCGGCGGGCGACGTGCGCGAGCAGCGCGATCGTTCCGCTGCCGGCCCAGTGCAGGTCTTCGAGGACGACCAGCAGCGGCCGGTCCGCGGCCAGCTGCGCGAGCGCGGCGACGACGGCTTCGAAGAGCCGGCTCCGTCCCTCGTGCGCGCCGAGGGCCGTGGCCGAATCGCCGTCGCTCCCGGTTTGCAACTCGGGCAGAATCGTTCCCAGCGGAACGCGCCACGGCCGGTCCCGCGCGCGCAGCGCCACTTGCGGCGAGCTGCGAAGCGCTTCGACCAGGGCCTGGTAGGGGCTCGTTTCGATGAACGTCGTGCCGCCGCGCAGCACGATCGCGCCGTCCGCCGCAACGCTTGCCGCGAGTTCTTCGACGAGCCGGCTCTTCCCGACGCCGCTCTCCCCGCCGACCAGCGCCACGCCGCCGCGCTTCTGAAGCGCGCGCGACCACGCTTCGCGCAGCCACTCGAACTGTGCCTCGCGTCCGACGAAGGGCGTCGCTGCCG
>CAXUFI010000127.1:0-4421 GCA_964250245.1 uncultured bacterium | reverse complement strand
GGGCACAAATCCACGGCAGAAACAACGTGGATTGGCGCGAGCGGCTGGCACGCGCTCTTGCGACGGTAGCGGAAGGGGGCTCTGGCGGCGCACGACCTCGCCGTAGACTGCGGTCGTTTCCGGCATGGGCTCGACGTCGAGCTCGTCGCGCAGGCGCTGCGAGAACCGTTCGTACTCCGCGAGCGCGCCGGCCCGATCGCCGCTCGCGTGCCGCGTCTCCATGAGGATGCGCAGGGCCGCTTCGCGCCAAGGTTCCAAGCGCAGCAATTCCTGAGCGGCGGCGATGGCCGCGGCGCTCGAGCCGGCGGCGCGCTCGTGGGCGGCGAGCCGTTCGAGATTCGTCACGTGGCCCTCGCGGATCCGTTCGCGCTCGTCGACGAGCCATTCGTCGTCGCACTCGGCGAGCAGCTCTCCGCGGTATTGGGCGACCGCCGCCGCCCAGTTACCGGCGTTCGCGGCGCTACGCATGAGCTCGATATCGGTCGTCACCGCGACGGCCGGGTTCCAGCCGACGGTCGAGGCGTCGGAGACGAGCCAGTCGTCGCGGCGCGATTGCGGTATCGCCTGCCCGACGAGGTAGAGGTGGCGCCGTAATTTCCCGCGCGCTTCGGCCTCGTCCGCATCGGGCCAGAGCGTTACCGCCAGCCGGTCGCGATAGATTCGCTCCTGACGCCGTAGCATGATGTAGCCGACGAGCGATACGCAACGCCGGGGGAGACCCGCAGAAAGCGAACTTCCGTCGACCGTTATATCGAAGCGACCGAGCAGCGAGACGGCGATCATACGCTAACCTTTGTTACCGAGCGAGCGCCTATTGTGATTCGTTGCAGGTAGAGCCTGCGGAATCGAGCCGGGTAGCGAAAGACTTACAATGGGTCAGTTAAGGAGTCGGCCCGGAGCCTCCTTGAGCAGCGCGGTTAGGGGTGGCGAGCGCGTGAGGCGAAGGCGGCGCTCATGAGGAGTCCTAAGACGCTGCAGCTGATCGCGGTCGCGCTCGGACTCGCCGTGGCCGGAGCGCTGCGAGCGCCGCTCGGCGACGGTGCCCGGGCCGCGGAGGCGCAGTCTCGGGTACCCGTGCCCGGTCCCTTGCCGGCGGGCAGCGAGGGCGCCCTCATCCGGTACGGCCGGGACATCATCGAGCAAACGCCCCGCTTCGCCGGCCGCTACATACGCGCGGGGATGTCGTGCGAGGCATGTCATCTCGCTGCGGGGACGAAGGCGCACGCGGGTTCGCTGCTCGGCATCTATGCCGACTTTCCGCAATACAATAAGCGTTCGAACCACTACATCACGCTGCAGGACCGCCTCGCGGAATGTTTCCTCTACAGCATGAACGGGACGCCGCCGGCCTACTCCAGCAGAGAGATGATCGCGCTTACCGCCTACATCGCGTATCTCTCGCGCGGCGCCGTGGTGGGCCGAGGCTTTAGCGGCCTAGGCTACGTGCGCTTCAATCCCGATCACGCACCGAGCGCGACCGCCGGCGCCGCGGTTTACTCGCAGCGCTGCGCCGGGTGTCACGGGGCGACGGGTCAAGGCACGGCCGTCTTTCCACCGCTCTGGGGCGCGCGTTCGTTTAACGGCGGCGCCGGCATGCACCGTCTTTGGACGATGAGCTCGTTCGTGCGCTATAACATGCCGTACGGCAGCGCGCCGAACGTTCTGACGAGACAGCAGGCCTACGACGTCTCGGCGTTCATTCTCGCGCATCCGCGGCCGCGTTTCGATAAAAAGCGACCGATCGTCTTTCCGCCGCAGCAGGCGGGTACGTTTTAGCGCCCGGCCGGGGCCTTAGTGACGCCGGCCGGGTGCGATCCCCGGCGAGACGCGCGGTCGCTCGAAATCGGGCTCCGCCGTTCGCAATCCGAAGCCCGGCCCGGTGAAGGCGCGCACCGGCGCCGTTACGTTCGTGCTCGGGCGAAGCGGCCGCAACGACTGAACGAACAGCCACGGTGAAGCGAACCCCACGGGACCGAAGACCGGAGCGCTTCCGGCGTAAAAGCTCGTCTGCGTACAGGCCGGCATGGTAAACGTGCGCGCGAAAGAGTTGACGTTCTGCCATAAGCCGGCATCGATCTGCGGCGTGCCGTAATCGCAGGCCGGCCCCAGACCGATGCCCGGCGTTCCGCCGGCCGGCGCACCGTCGCCCGAAAAGGGTGCCGACGTAGAGAGCAGATCGTGCAGCACCGGCGTCGGCGTTACGATCGGATCGGGAGCGATCCCGGATAGCACGATGGCAATAACGATAGCGAGCATATCACCCTCCGTCGCGCTCGAATTCGACGGGCGCCGGCAATGACCCGCAGTGACAGCTACAGTTTGTACGCGCCGAGCTGTAAGGCGCACTGTGCTATAATGATCGGATGATTGCAGCGCACGTGTCGAATAAAGTCTATACCGGCCGCTCCGTAAAGGGCCGCAAGGAAGTGACGGTGCGCGAATCCGAAGCGTCGTGGCCGCTGCCTTGCCTCGATTTCTGTACGCCGACCTTCGCCTGGGGTTACCACGGCGGCGCACCCGAAGAACTGGCGATCGCTATTCTGCACGATCATCTCGGCGGTACGAGCACCGTCGTCGAGCGACGGGTGCTCACGCACTATCGCGCCTTCGCCCACGAAGTCGTCGCCCGGTTCTCTCATAGCGGCCCGTGGACGCTATCGAGCGAGAGTGTCACGAAGTGGCTCTCCGCCCACCCGTGATGCCCGTGAAGCCCGTAGTTCCTCCGGCTCATCGTTGCCCGGCAGCTCCATTTGAAAACTTCGCTGCCGGGCGCCTCACTCCGAACGAACTACGAGCTTCACGGCCTGCGTGATTCGATTCGCGAACGTCTTAAATGAGGCCGCCGGGAGTTCGGGAGGCGTCTGCTACCCATGCTTCGACGGCGTCGGCTTCTCGCGGTAGCGAATCGCTCAGGACGCGGTGGCCGGTGGCGGTGATGACGACGTCGTCTTCGATGCGCACGCCGATGCCGCGGTAGCGCTCGGGAACCGTTAAATCGTCGGGCTGAAGATAGAGTCCGGGTTCGACCGTCAGCACCATGCCGGATTCCAATTTGCCGTACTTATACGTCTCTCGGCGCGCTTTCGCACAATCGTGCACGTCGAGGCCGAGCATATGGCTCACGTTATGCAGCGAATAACGTTTGTAGAATTGTTTGCTCTCGGTCAGCGCTTCCGAAGCGGAGACGCGTAGGATGCCGAGCCGTTCCAATCCGTGCGCGAGGATCTCCATCGCCGCGACGTTCGGCGCCATGAAATCCGCGCCCGGCTCGCATTTGGCGAAGGCGGCTCGCTGCGCTTCGAGCACGAGTTCGTACACCTCGCGTTGCTCGTGCGTGAACCGGCCGCCGATCGGAATCGTGCGCGTGATATCGGCGGTGTAGAGCGTCGACGCTTCGACGCCGGCATCGAGCAAGAGCAGATCGCCCGGCCGCAAGTCGCCGTCGTTCGTCGTCCAATGCAGCGTACAGGCGTGGCGGCCGGCAGCGGCGATCGTCGAATAACCGACGTCGTTGCCCTCCACGCGCGCCCGCAGATTAAAGATACCTTCGACGTAACGCTCGGTTTTCGAACGCGGCAGAGCGCGTAGAACGTCCTCGAAGCCGCGCTTGGTCGCGGCGATCGCCCGTTCGATTTCGGCAATCTCGTAATCGTCCTTAAGCAACCGCATCTCGGCGAGCGCCGAGGCAAACGCGGCGTCTTCTTCCGCTCGCTCCGCGACGGCCGCGTCCACACTCGCATCGAGCAGCCGCAGGGCGCGCACGCCCGCGGGACCGGTCGCGTACGATGTGAGTTCGTCCGGCAACTCGGCGAGATCGCGCGCGTCGAGACCGAAGCGTCGCGCGCTCTCGGATACGCCGAGCCGCGGCCCGACCCACAATTCGCCTTTGCCGCGATCGGTGAAGAACGCGGGATCGGTCTTACCGGGATTGGGTTGCACGAAGAGTTCCGCCCGGTGTGCGGCATCCGGGCGCGGCGTCATCACGAGGACGCCGTCGGGCTCCTGGTTACCGGTGAGATAGTAGAAGTCGGTGCCCGGCCGGAAGCGATAGGTCGTATCGTTCGCGCGAATTTTCTCGCGCCCGGTCGGGACGATCAGGACCTCGCCCGGAAATAGCCGCGCGAGCGCTTCACGACGGGCGCGAAACCGCTCCACGCCGTCGAGCGGCGCCGGTGCGGGCGACTTGGGAGCCCAGCCGGTCACCATGAATTCGAGCAGTTCCGCGGGCGGCGCATCGTCATGCGCGGCGCGCGGCGGCGCACCGGGTGCCGCGAGGGCCGTTTGTGAAGGAGGAAGCATCGTCCGGTGGTTCGCCGTGCGCGGCCGCACTCCGGCGGCGATGGGGCGGGGCAGTCCGGCGCGAATGCGCTCGAGCGTGCCGGCGAACTCGACCAAAAGCGCAAATCTATTGCGAACGTGCC
>CAXUFI010000126.1:0-7306 GCA_964250245.1 uncultured bacterium | reverse complement strand
TCGGTGGGGTCTCCTCCCCGCGCCCCCCGCCCCCCCCCCCCCCCCCCCACGTCGCAGGGTGAGAGCCGCCGAAGGTGGCTATCCACCCTCTAGGTCCCCCCCCCTATTTACCCCGCGTTGCAACGATCCGGCGCTACGTCCAGCGCATTACGAACGCTGACACCGCCAGGAACGGCATGCCGAAAACGAACCGTTCCCTGCGTAAGGTGACTGCTCAGAAAAAGACGTCGGCCAAGGGCTGAGGTCTTCTTCCGAGCCACCTTACAATGACCACGACCACGCAACCGAACGATCTCGTGCGCGGGCTGCGTCACCGGCGCTGGCTGGGACGGCAGCAACTCGTCCGCGGAACGACTCCGTCACGTCCGCGCATCAAGTATGGGCTCGCTCCGGGCTGTCTCGGCATCGTGCTCGTCATCGTCGCGATCTACGTCGTCATGCTCGTCGCGCTCGCGATCCAGATGGCGCTCTACGTCGTTGCGGCACTCGCGGCACTCCTCATCGTGCGGCCCTTCTCGCGCTTTGCGCTGCCCGCTTTGCGCGGTGGCGTTTTTAACGGCAGCGCGTTCGCCGAGACACCCGCTGCAGGCATGTTCGCCCTTGGCGCCGTCCCGACGACCCCGCTCGCCTATCCGCTCTCGCACGGACTTCCCATGCTTGCCGGCGCCGCGGTTGCGGGTGGCCTAGGGTTTCGCCCACTCGTACGCGCGCTCGACGGCAAATCGCTCCCGACGTTGCCGCTCAGCAAGAATGATGCCACACCGTCTGTTGGCCCCGACCTCAGCGAGCCTGGCGACTTCGGCCTTTGGATCGGCGAGGCGACCGGGACACTCTCCGCACTCGGTCACACGGCCGGTCTCCAACGGGGTTCGAACGTCACGCTCAACCTGCGCGATGCAGCCAAGAACATCGCGATCTTCGGCGAGACAGGTACCGGCAAGACGACCCGCGTCATTAACCATCTCCTCGTTCAGACGCTCGACTTCGATTGCGGTGGACTCATCTTCGATGTGCGCGGTGATTTCCACACCACCGCCGCTCATGCAGCACAGTTGACCGGTAAGACGATCCAGCGCATCGGCGTTGGGCAGCTCGGTCTTAACCTGCTCGACGGCCTCACGCCCAATACGGCGGCTGGATTTCTCGAAGCAGCCTTCAAACTGCTCGGTCAGGGCGAGGGTGACTCGGCCTTCTGGCTCTCGCTCGCCGTCGCGCGCTCGCAAGCCGCACTCGCCGTCCTCTTCCATGTGCCGAATGCGTACTCGCTCAAGGGACTCTACGACTACGTCTTCGACGAGCGCGCCCGCAAGGCGGCAATCGCAACGGCGGGCGAAGCACTCCTCGAGCTGCAGGTACGGGCAGCGGACGGCGATCGCGACGCGAGTCTCAATGCGCGGCGGCTCAAGAACGCGATCGATTACGAGGGCACGATCGCGGTGCAGTACACCGAAAAAGAACGCAGCGGCGTCAACCCCACGATCGAGACTGCCCTCGCCCGTTTTGCCGATCCCGAGCTCGAAGACGCGTTCTGCACCGACTCCGGCGACCAGGCAAACCTCGCCGACATCCTGGGCGGCAGCGTGTTCGTCGTCAACGTCCCGTGCGAACGCTTCAAGGCCGCCGCAAGCGTCGTCTACCTCTTTGTGAAGGAGCGCTTCTTCCAAGCCGTCAACTCGCGCGCCCAGCTTCCGGCCGGACCGCGCAAGAGTCGGCCGCTCCTCTTCCTCTGCGATGAATACCAGCAGATCTGTAGCGCCGGCGATGCGCAGTTCTTCGACACCTCGCGAACGCTCGGCGTCATCGGGATCGTCGCCTCGCAATCGATCGAAGCCTACATCGCCGCAATCGGCAACGAACACGCCGCCACGGCACTCCTCGGCAACTTCACCAATGTCATGGCGTTCCGTTCAACTGAGCGCACCATGAACTACGTCGCGGGCAAACTTGGCGACGTCGACGTCTGGAAAGAGACGTATAACACGGGCCGCTCGGAGAAACCGCATGCTCTTCCCGGAGGCGGCCTCCGTCTCGGAGGGGCACTCCGCCTCGATGCAGCGGCAGCGGCTCCTCAGCGCGCAGACCTTCCGAGCGCTCGCGCCCGACCAGGCCATCGCACTACTCACGGTCGACGGCGCGGCGTTCGATGACGTATTGTCGGTTCCACAACTCACTGACGACGATTTGGAGTTCGCTTAGCTTGCATCTTAAGTCACTTACGGTTCGCAATTTCCGCGCTCTTCAAGATATTACAATAGACTTCGATTCGCTCGTGAGTGTAATCGTCGGGCCGAATGCTATCGGAAAGACCACGATACTCGAGGCAATACGCTTCGCGAGAGGTCTCCTAGCGCCGCGTACAGGAAGCGAAGCAAATCAGGTCATGATTTCACTTGGCATTGCATCTCCGCATATGCCCCAAACACTATCGTTTGCGTCGATCGCACGGGACCCGTTGCGGCCAGTCGAAGTCAGTTGCCGCTATCTGCTCTCACAGCAGCAAGTGGCGGACGTGTCGAACATGATTCCACAACTCGCATCGTCAGTCGTACAGGCACAACTGGGCCAGGCATTCGGTAACCCCGTGGCGGTAATTCAGTACCTGTCGTCGCCCGAGGGACAAGCAGCCCTGCATACAGCTGAACAGCAGCTCGGCAGTTTTATTACTCAACTAAAAGCTAATCCATATTGCAAACTTGAGCTAACGATAGATCCTCGAGGTAATGCCCGTGGCGCGGATCAGTTTGGACAGATCATTGCGTCCGCGCTCAATGGCGCGTTGCCACCGTCACAGACACTTTTCAGTTACTTCCCCGCTGACAGGTCCTTGCCAGCGGGGGAGCCTGGTGTTCAGATCGGGGCCGCAGACGCAGCTCAACAACTCGAATCGCATAACTCTCAGCCACAACTCAAATACGCACGCCTTAAGAATACCATTTTTAGCGTAATCGCTCACGACGCGAATGGACGTGATCGCTTACAACACGAATTTGAGCGCATTTTCGAAGCTGTTCTGAAAGGCCGGCGTCTTGACTCCGTTGGGATCAATGAACGCGGCACTCTTTCAATCAGGGTAACCGATACTGCGACAGGTCGGGGATTCGACATTGACAGCATGAGCAGCGGAGAGAAGGGCCTCATACTTACCTTTCTGCTGATGTCTCAGTCAATGGCTACCGACGGCCTGCTGTTGCTTGATGAGCCCGAGCTGCATCTCAATCCAGCCGTATGCAAGGACGTTCTCGGCTTCTTGATTGACATGTATGCCTCGCCGAAGCACGTTCAAGCGATCATCTGCACTCACTCACCAGAGATCCTCGCTGGCGCCTTAGATCGGGACGATTGCTCGCTCTACCATTTGCGTTCGGAGTCGGCCATTACGAAGGTCCGCATTCGAGACGAGACGGAGGTTGCTAGCTCGCTGCAGCGTCTCGGCAGTTCACAAAGCTAGAGCTTACTCTATCGTGGGACCGTATTCGTTGAAGGCCCGGATGACGTGGCACTACTCGACGCAGGGTTCGAGACTCGCCTCAGCCGCTACAAACTGAAAGATCTCGGCGGCCGTCGAGAAATCGAAAAGGAGATCACTCGGCTACAAAGTGGCGAATCGTCGGGCGAAGACTTTCCGCTTACCGTTTTCATCTTTGACCTTGACCGTGCTCCCTCGTCCTTACAAATTCGCAACGCGTGAAAATCGTTCAGTGGAGACGGCGCACAATAGAAAACTACTTACTCGACATCGATGTTCTTACCGACCTGCTTACAGACTCCGACGTTGTAAGAGCGCCGCTACAAAATATGGGACAGGTAGGCGATATACTTCGACGACTTGCTGATAATCAACTCTCTGATACCGCCGCTCAGGACGTTTACGAATCGCGAGCCTACACGAGCCCTGGGCTCCGAAAGATGGAAATTCAAGGGAAGAGCATCTCTGAAGCGGCAAATGTGTTATTCACCCGACTCGCATCAATCAAGAGCGAAACCGGCTCACTTGATGAAAGCAGTTGGAAGGAATGCTTCGTCGCCGACGTGGAGCAGAAGCGTAACGAATTGAAATCAGAGTGGGATACAAGCTGGACCACTATGTGTGATGGTAAACGCCTTTTTAAGGATTTACAACTAGAAGTCCCGCTCAAAATGAGCACACAGAAGTTCAAGCGACAAGTGATGTTGCGAATGCGTCTGCAACAAAGTGACGCCTGGCTATCCATGGACGGATTGATCGCGAACGCGATAGAGCAGGTTGATGTGTCGTGAGTCCGGACCAATCCATACGGCGACGAACCTTAGGGCAGGTCCATCGCTTGATTGAGCGCCGACTTCGCGTGCGCGATCGCGCGCGCCTGATCTCGACAGATGTCACATTCCACAGCATCGCGATCGCATACACTTCGATGAGCGTCTCGGGCTGCGCGCCGAATCGCCAGTATGTGCGCGTTGCGCACAAATTGCGGCGGGAAGTCGACGTCGGGAAGACAGCGGCCCCGGCGCGATGCCAGGGCCGCCTTGTGCTTCATGCCGCCGCGACCGACTCGGTCGCCACGCTGCGGTCGAGCGTCCCTTCTTCCGCTTCCGCCGAATCGGTATCCGCCGGCGAGCCGCGCAATCCAAACTCTTCGCCGCACTCGAGACACGCGCCGCGCGTCGGCTCGTCCTCGTACGGCTCGATGTCCGTGTGCAAACACACACCGCCGTCTTCATCCTCCGTCGGCGCGGCGTTTTGCGCGCCGAGCGGATCGTCGGTGATCTCGTAGCCGGCGAGCAGCGCATCGTTCTGGCCCTTGGGCCCGACGCCGCTGCCGTTCCAACCGACATAGTCAGACTGTTGTACGGGCGCAAACAATTCGAGCGCGCGCTCCGTCGCGAGATGGGCGCTCACGGCTCCCACCATCGTACCGAGTTGCTCGACGAACTTCGTAACTTTCGGTTCGCCGCCGGTCGCGTTCGCGCGTTGCTGCCGCGCCGCGATCGCGGCGAGCCGCGCCTGGATGCGCTGCAAGTCCGCGAGTATGGAGCTGTCGATGCGGTCGGCGCGGCCGTACTCCGCCTCGAAAGCGCGAATGCGGTCATCGCGCTGAGCGCGCGCCTCGTGGTATAGCTCGAGCGCACGCGCTTCGATGCGCGCGTTTGCGTCGCTGCGCGTGATTTGCAGCGCCGACGGCGTGCTTGCAACCGTCGCGAGCGCGGTGCTACCGTTGGTCTTGGCTTTACGAGACATGCTGTAACCTCCATCAAACAGTGATGGTAAAGCCCATCATCAGGCGCAGTCACACTGCGCGACGCCGACGTCGCCGGCGTTTCGGGCTACTCGCCGAAGATGTCGGCGACGATCGCGTACATCGCCGGATCCCACGTACGCAACCGCTCGCGCGTCGCGCGCGGCCGCGGCGAGCATGGATCGTTCAGCACGTCCCCATATGCACGCACGCACTCGGCGAAATACTCGTCGAGTCCCGTCGCGGCGTACGGCGTAACGAATGAGCGAGCCGCCGCGAACGCCGCGCGAATCTGCGGATCGAAGCCGCTGCGATACACGCCCTCGCCGAGGGCGCAATCGATCGCATGCGCGACCTCGTGACCGATCGTCATTGCGCTACGCGAACGCAAGTAGACGGTGCGCTCTTCAACGACGAAGAGACCCGCAGGCGGAACCGGCCACGCGTCGACGTCGACGCCGAGGCGCCGCAACGCCGCCGACACGTCGCGGTAACGCTCGCGGTCGGCGAGTGGACGAATGCGGCACTGCGCCGCGACGAGGCGCTGCAACAACGGCGTGGGATATGCGCGCAGGTGATCCGCGATCGTTTCTTGGTCGCATTCGCTCGCGTCGACGAGCAGCGCAGAGACGACGTCGCTTGGGCGCGACGAAATAGAGCTTCGCATCGAAGACTCCAAAAACAGAAGCGCGGCGCCCTTATGAGCGTCGCGCAAGTGCGTTAGTTCAGAGCTGAGCCGCTAGGCGGCGCTGCGACGCCGGCGCAATCCGCGCCGGGCGCGGTCCTCGAACGTCGAGGCATTGAAGGTGTCCGAGACGACCTCGGTCGGGCCGTCCTCGAGCGGATGCGTTCCCAGCAGCCGCCGCACGGTGTACCCCGCGCTCAGGAGGCGCGACGCCTCATCGCGCGAGAGCGCGGCGAAGTCCGGGATCGCACGTTGGGATCGAAGTCCCATGCCTGCACGCCGGTGCCCTCCATTGCCATCGCGAGCAGCGTCTCGAGCTGCGCCACGCTCGGCCGCGTCGTGCGGTACAGTTCACACATCGCGTTGGCGTGATCGCCGGCGTTCGTGAACATCCACGCACTTGTCACTGGATTCCAGACGCCGTTGTGAGCCTTCATCGCCTTGCGGCAGAACTTCGTGCGGTCGTCGCTGATCGTGTAGAGCGACGTCATTGGTCTGAACCCTTCTCCGCCCAAGGCGGTCGCTGTTGATGGGTCCGTTAAAGCCGCGGACGCAACGGAACGGCGCAGCGAACAAGGGCGGCGTAGCCGAACGTGGACCGGAACACAGTGAGGACCGGAAGTGGCCCTTGCGTTCCGTCGTGGCCGTGGCTAGGATCCCGAAGATCAACAGCGATTGACTCGGGCGGAGAAGCTGCTCGACCTCACGCTCGACACATCGACTACGACAAGCGCGATTCAAGCTGCCAGCAATTACGGCGGCCGTTCGGAATCGCGATTCTTGGCGACGATCTCACGAATCCGGCGCTGGATGTACGCGATCGGGCTCTCGGCGACGTTGGTTTCCCCCCGAACCCCCCTTCCGTCGTCCGTCACGTCGCTCTGAAATTGCGCGCTGCGCGCGCGGACCGCGTACTCGGAGACGATTGCTGCTGCAATCGCTCCTCCGTGCGCGGTGGAAGGCTGTGAGGTTACAACACCATTCTTTTTTCCGTCGCAATCACTCGGCACAGAGTTAACCGCCACGGTCTCGACGCGAACCAAGCCGCCCCCAAAGTCTGATAGGCCGGGCGAACCCTGCACAACCGGCGCTGACGAGACTCCCGTTGGCCGAACAAGCGCGACCACAACGCTTTCGAGGAGGCGGTAGACCTCGCGAACGCTCACGGCAAACGCGCGCGCGATCTCGCGAACGGAGATGCCGTTAGCACGCATTTCCCGGGCTTCTGTGCGCCGTCGTTGAGCCGGGGCGAGGTATTCGGCGCGCGTCATTCGTGAACGCTCCCGCGCCGCTTCTCGGGCCGCCTGGCGCGAACGTTCGCGCTCTGTCGTCTCCGGTGAGATAATCCCCACATTCTCCGGCGAGAAATTCCCCACTCTCTAGCACGAAGGATCCCCCATCACGC
>CAXUFI010000125.1:0-7348 GCA_964250245.1 uncultured bacterium | reverse complement strand
GGCCGCGGGCGACGCGGCCCATACCCCGCCGGTCGCGCGCGAGCGGCGCCGCGTCGACGGCGAGCGCGAGAGCCCTAATTATTTTGCGTGCAGAAACATCACGGCGACGACCGTGACGGCGTTGAACGTGCCGTGCGTGATGACGTTCGCCCAATAGCAATGCGTCTTGGCATAGACGAAGGCGAGCACGAGACCGCCGAGGATCAGCGGGATCGAGACCGACAGGAGTTGACCGATCAGCTCTTCTTTCGTTCGCGCCTGCGCGTGCACGAGACCGAAGACGAGCGCGCTGCCGAGTGCGGCCGCGGGTACGCTGACGTAGCGCGTGAGCGCGTTGAACACGAAGACGCGGAACGTTAATTCTTCGAGCATCGGCGCGAGTGCCACCGCGATCGCGACGTAGAGCATTTTCTCCGGTACCGTTCGCAGCTGCTGCAGGAGCGCGACCGCGGCTTCGGTCGTATGGCGATGCGTCAGCGAAACGACCGTGCCGCCGACGATCGTGACGAGCGCCCACATCGCGACCGCACCGCCGAACGCGAAGGCGAGATCGCGGGCGTTCGGAGTCCGGAAACCGAGCGCGTGGAGCGACGTTCGCGATAGCCGCGGCAGGACCGCGAGCAGAAAGAGACCCCATGGCACGTAGGTTACGGCTTGCGCGATCAAGAGTTGATCGTTCGGCTTATTCGGATTGAAGTGACCGAGCGCGACCACGACGAGAATATACGCAAGCGCCGGCAAGATCATGCAGGCGGCGGTTCCGAGGGCCACGAGCAGCACCGCCGGAACGCTCCAGGCGTCAGTCGCCCAACGCATCGGCGAGCGCACCGAAAGAGCCCAAGTCGAGTTGTTCCGCACGGATCTCCGAATCGATGGCTAACGACGCAAGCGCGGTTTGCGTTCTCGCGCGGTCGATACCGAGCGCGAGCGACAAACTATTGGCCAGCGTCTTGCGGCGGTACGCGAAGGCTGCGCGCACGACCTGCAGCAGGAACGCCGGTCGTTCGACCACGACGCCCGGTGTGACGCGGCGCTCCAGCACGACGACGGCGCTATCGACCTTCGGCCGGGGATAGAAGACGCCCGGCCCTAACGTAAACGCTCGCCGCACGGTCATCGAATAAGCGACGAGCAGCGTTAAACTTCCGTATTGCGGGCTGCCGGGCGTCGCGATTAACCGATCGGCGACGTCGCGTTGCAGCATCGCGACGATGCGCGCCGGCGGCCGCGCGAGCGCGAGCCACGCGACGATGAGCGGCGTCGCGATGTTATACGGCAGATTACCCGCGGCGCACCAGGGAACTGCGCCGAAGGCGGCGTCGTAATCGTATCGCAGGGCATCCGCGCGCACGATCTCCGCCCGGGCTAAATCGCGGCGATCGCGCAGAATTTCGACCAACGCCGGATCGACTTCGAGCGCCGTGACGCGGGCGTTTTGCTCGAGCAGTGCGAGCGTCAGCGCTCCCGTACCGGCGCCGATTTCAACGACGCGCCGCTCCGGCTCCACGATACAAGCGGCGGCGATGCGTTTGGCCGCGCCGCCGTCCATGAGGAAATGCTGTCCGAGGCGTTTCTTGGGCCGTAAACCGTGCGCCGCGAGCATCGCCCGGGGATGGCTCGGAGTGGACTCTATTTTACGACGTACACGATCACTTTGCGCGAGCCGAAGCGCATCGCTGCCGCCACGTTCTGGAAACCGAGGTCGACGCGATGGCCCTTGATCGCGCCTCCCGTGTCGCCGGCGATCGCCCGGCCGTAGCCGGGGATGAAGAGGCGGGTACCGAGCGGGATCACGCGCGGATCGACCGCGATCACGCCGAGCCCCGCGCGTCTGCCGGTCGCCGTCGTGCCGCTGCAGCCGTAGCAGCTCGACGTGTAGGCGGTTGCGATAACGTGCAGCGCGGCGCCCGCGAAGTGCAGCGCACCGACGAAGCCCGCGGCGGCGATATTCTCGAGCGCCGCATACGGCCGCGAGCCGTAGACGACGATGCGCGGCCGCGCCGGCCGCAGCAGTTGGTATCCCAGAACCTGCTTCGTGAGCGGCTCTTCGTTGCGGCGCTCGTAACGCACCGTTGCGACCGCGACGCCGGCGGAACCGTGCGCGAGCGTGCGGGCCGTACCGGGCGCGAGCTCCGGATCGAAGGAAGTTTGCACGCGCGGAGCGATCGTCCGCCGCACCTGTGCCGTCCAGGCGGAGACCCGGTCGTGCCGGACGGTCTCATTCGGCGCGAGATAGGCGGCCGGCGCGGGAAAAACCTCGTCGCGCGGGCCGCTCGCGACGCGTTGCTCGGCGAGGAGTTGACCGACGGTCGCGGCGGTGGTGCGGACCGTCCGCATCGCGCCGCCGTCGGCGAGCGTGACCGTGATCGCCGGCCGGTACGCGAGCCGCATCCCGGCGGCGATGGGCGCTTGGAGCGGCGCGGACACGTAATCGCCGTCGGCGAGCGCGACGCCCCGCTCGGTAAGGAAAGCGGCGACGGTACGCGCCGTCGTGGGATACGTTGCCTCACGTCCGCCGGTCGCAAACGTGACGCCCAGGGGCGCCGACGAAACGTGCGAAGAGCTGCCGGCGGCTGAGGCACTCGTTACGAAGGAGGGGAGTTCGTCCGAGCGCGCGGGTTGATTTGAAGCGACGATAGCACAGAGCGTAAGAACGCCAGTTAAAAGAAAAGTCGTCCTTTGATCATTTACGATCAACACGGCTCCTTTCTGGACGTGCGGCACCGCGCGAACCGGCCCTCGATATACGGTAAAGAGAGCGGCTTGCGAAGTCGCAAGTTTGCAAAGTAGCGGTTGACGCTTCCGTGGAAGCATTTACCACACGGCGACTCGTGCCGCCGGATTCGATAACCCGGCCAAGATAACACAGGCCGCCTCAGCCGTCAAACGTATCGAATAAGTCTTTCGGCCCAGATCGAGCCGATAGCGAATGTAACCGGGCGCGATCGGCGGGGCCGAGCGTACCCGAGTTCCACGCCGCCATGCTAATTCGCCGGCGCGACGCGATCGCATAGGCGTCTGTCGGTGCGCGTTTAAAGCCGAAGACGGTGAATCGTTGGCGCGTCGCACTTTTTACTGAGTGCTACCGTCCGATCCAAAACGGCGTGGTGGCGTCGGTCGACGCATTGGCGAGCGCGCTGCGCGAGCGCGACCATCGCGCGGTCGTCGTAACGCCGGCGATGCCCGGCTTTCGCGACGACGGGCCCGATGTCGTGCGGCTGCCGTCGCTGCCGTTGCCGTTGCCGACCGCCTACCGTCTGACGGTACCGTACCTTTCGCGGCCGCTCGGGACGTTATCGATCGTCCACACGCACTCACCGTTCTTGACGGGGATGCTGGGCGCGCTCTGCGCTCGCCGCGCGGGCGTGCCGCTCGTGTTCACCTATCATACGCAACTCGAGGCTTACGCGCACTACGTTCCGTTCGAGCCGCATCTTACGCGCGAAGCCGCGCGAAGTCTCACGCGTGCGTACGCCAACGGCGCCGATGCCGTCGTCGTGCCGACGCGGGCGATGGAACGCTTGTTGCGCGCCCTCGGCGTCAGCAGCCGGATCGTGGTCGTCCCGAGCGGCATCGACGTCGCCGCGTTCGCGCGCGGCCGCCGGCGCGATGACCTGCGCGCGCGTTTCCTTGCCGGACCGGGAGAGCGATTGATACTCGCGGTCGGCAGGCTCGGCCGGGAGAAGAACCTGGAATTGCTCCTCGCCGCGTTCGCACGTCTCCCCCTACCGGAGGCGCGGCTCGCGTTCATCGGCGACGGCGTGCATCGTCCCGTCCTCGAACGGCTCGCCGGCCGGCTCGGCATTGCCGGCCGCACGACCTTCGCTCGCGAGCTGCCGCGAGCAGCGCTGCCCGACGCCTACGCGAGCGCGGACGCGTTCGCGTTCGCCAGCCGCAGCGAAACGCAGGGCCTCGTCCTCGTCGAGGCTTTGGCGGCGGGGGTCCCGGTCGTGGCTCTGGACACACCGCAATCGCGCGAGGTCCTCGGGGGGGCGGGGTCGTTCGTACCGGATGACCCCGCGGCCTTCGCGGGCGCGCTCGAACGCGTCCTAAACGATCCCGGCGCGCTCGGCGCTTTCGGGCGCGGCCTCGCCCGCGGCTACGACCGCTCGGCCTCGGGCGACCGGATCATCGAACTCTACGCCGAGCTGCTCGGCCGGCCCGTTCGCGAACCCGTGCTCGCCGGTTCCAAAACTTATTGACATCGAACGTACGTTCGAGATAAGCTTTACGTGCGGTGGGAAATTGATGAGCATGAAGAGCGAGCGGAGCGGTTGCGGGGTGAGCGTTACGGTCGGGTTTGCCGCGAATGCGGCCGGCCAGGGGGTTGCCTACGGCGCCGTCGGCGGCGACCGCCCCGATATCGTCCGCGTACCGTTTTCGTTGAAAGTCCGGCCGGCGTTATGCGGCCGGGACACCGCGTATGCCGCGGCCGGCGCCATGCTGGCGGCGCTACGCCGGCGCGGTGTGCGGCGGCTCGAGCTACGGCTCGCCGACGAGCGTCTCGTCAGCGAGCTCGCCGAGCGGCCCGCTCTGCCCGCGAACTTGACGGTGCCGTACGTAACGTTGCGCTGCAGCTTGAACCGGTTCGCGGACGCGCGCGTCACGCTGGCGAACGATGCGACGAGCCGCGATCTGACCGGCCGCGCCGTCGCCGACGTTTCGCTGCAAGTCGCCGCTTAACGGCGGTCTTCGGCCGGCGGCTGCGGCGCGCGGAACTCCCCGCCGATACCGTCGCGCTCGCGCGCTATCTGCTCGGCGCGGTTCTGGTCAGCGAGAGCGACGAGGGACGCACGGCGGCGCGAATCGTCGAGACCGAAGCGTATCTCGTCGGCGACGCGGCCTCGCATGCCGCCCGCGGGCGGACGCGCCGCAACGCCGCGATGTTTCTGCGGCGCGGCCACGCCTACGTGTACTTCATCTACGGGACGTCGTATTGCATAAACGTTTCGAGCGAGAGCGCGGGGATCGGCGCCGCGGTTTTGTTACGCGCCGGCGAGCCTCTGGTCGGGACCGAACTGATGGCGGCTCGCCGCAAGACGCCGGTGCTGCGGGATCTCTGCCGGGGACCGGGGCGGCTCGCGCAGGCGCTCGCCGTAACGCGCCGGCACGACGGGCTCGACGTGTGCGCCGCGGGGCCACTCTGGCTCGCCCGCGGAGAAGCCGCGCCCGTCGCCGTCGAGACGAGCGTCCGCATCGGGCTCACCAAAGAGGTGGCGCGCGAACTGCGCTTCTACGAGCGCGACAGCCGCTTCGTCAGCGGTCGCGGGAGAGCAAAGGCGGCGCCGTAGCGAAGATGCCGGGCGAAGTGCGTTTACAGAAATATCTCGCGCACGCCGGGGTCGCTTCGCGCCGGAAGGCCGAAGACTTCATCCTCTCGGGACACGTGCGCGTCAACGGCCGGGTGGTTCGCGAACTCGGTACGTCCGTCGAGCCGGACGATCGCGTCGAACTCGCCGGCAAACTGGTGACGATCGCCGCCGAGAAGCGCTATCTCGTGCTCCATAAGCCGGTGAAGGTCATGACGACGATGCGCGATCCCGAGGGCCGGCGCACGGTGGCCTCCCTCGTTCCGCGCGAGCCGGGCCGCGTGGTCCCCGTGGGCCGCCTCGATTACGACACGTCGGGGGTGCTGCTCCTCACCAACGACGGCGAGCTCGCGCACGTGCTGACGCATCCGCGCTACGGCGTCGAGAAGACCTATCGCGCCGTCGTCGCCGGCCGGCTCACGGGCGACGACGTCAAACGCTTTCTCGAAGGTATGCGGCTCGACGACGGCCGCAGCGAGCCGGCGAAGATCCGGGTGATCCGGACGGGGCCGGCGGCCTGCGAACTCGATCTCACGATTCACGAGGGCCGCAACCGCCAGGTGCGCCGGATGTTCGAGGCGGCCGCGCACCCCGTCATTTCACTCGTCCGGTTGCGCTTCGGTCCGCTCGGCCTGGGCGATTTGCGGCCCGGGGTGTGGCGGGAGGCGACCGAACGGGAGCTGGCCGCGCTCGCCGCCCTCGTGCGCGAGGCCGCCCGGGACTCCGGGGACTCCGGGGACGACGCGTGAACGTCCGCGGGGTGCGCGGCGCGACGACGGTCGAGCGGGACGAAGCCGAGGCGATCCTCGCGGCGACCGAAGAGCTCGTGCGCGAACTCGTCGCCGCGAACGAACTCGATCCCGCCGACGTCGCCTCGGCGCTCTTTACGGTGACGGCCGATCTGCACGCCGAATTCCCCGCGGCCGCCGCGCGACGCATGGGCTGGACGGCGGTCCCGCTGCTGAACTTTACGGAGATCGACGTGCCGGGGCGGCTGCAACGCTGCATTCGCGTGTTACTTCACGTGAACACGGAGCGCACCCAAAGCGAGATGGTTCACGTTTATTTACGGGAAGCCGTTACGCTTCGCCCCGACCTCGTTACACGGAGTACGACCCCGCAATGATCATCGTCATGAAAGCCGCCTCCTCGGAAGCCGAGATCGCCGCCGTTACCGCGCTCATCGCTTCGCTCCGCTTGAGCGCGCACGTCAGCCGCGGCGCCGAACGGACGATCGTGGGCGTCGTCGGAGCGCCGGCCGACAAGGAAACGCTGCTCGCCCAGTTCGCGGGGCTTGACGGCGTCGAATCGGTGGTGCCGATCTCCCGCAGTTATAAGCTCGTCAGTCGCGAGGCCCGCGCCGAGCGCACGATCGTCCGCGCCGGACGCGGCGTCGCCTTCGGCGGATCGGAAATCGTGGTTTGCGCCGGCCCCTGCAGCGTCGAATCGCTCGAAGGGCTCGAGGCCACGGCCCGGGCGGTCTCCCGCGCCGGGGCGACGGTCCTGCGCGGCGGGGCTTTCAAGCCGCGGACGTCGCCCTACGCCTTTCAAGGGCTCGGGGAAGAGGGTCTCAAGTACTTACGTGACGCCGCCGACCGTCACGGCCTCGCCGTGGTCACCGAGGTTCTCGACGCGCGCGATCTCGAACTCGTCGTGCGGTACGCCGACGTCCTGCAGATCGGCGCGCGCAACATGCAGAATTTCACGCTGCTGCGGGAGGCGGGCGCGGTGCCGAAACCCGTCCTGCTCAAGCGCGGCCTCGCGGCGACGATCGACGAATGGTTGATGGCCGCCGAGTACATCGTCGCCGCGGGCAATCACGACGTCATCCTCTGCGAGCGCGGCATCCGCAGTTTCGATCCGCAGACGCGCAACGTCCTCGACATCGCCGCCGTCCCCGTCGCCCAGGCGCTGACGCACCTGCCCGTCATCGTCGATCCGTCGCACGGGACCGGGGTCCGCGCGCTCGTCGCGCCCCTGAGTTACGCCGCGGTCGCCGCCGGCGCCGACGGGCTGATCGTCGAGGTTCACCCCAATCC
>CAXUFI010000124.1:0-7400 GCA_964250245.1 uncultured bacterium | reverse complement strand
CCGCTCGCCGCGTTCGCCGGCGCGGTCGCGCTCGGCGCGAGCTTCATCGGCATCCCGGCGATGGTCGGCGCGCTTCTGCAGCAGCGCGAACCCGGGTCGCGTTACCCGCGGGCGTTCGCCTCGATGACGGTCGTGCTCGGGATCGGGCAGATGCTCGGGCCGCTGCTCGGCGGCTTCGTCGCCGACCGCTGGGGGACGGGTGCCGCGATTCTGGCGGGTGCCCTCGCGCTCGGCGTCAGCGCGGGCGCCGCTCTGTTTTACCGGCGGCCCGCTGCCGGTACGCGATTAAACGCTCGCCTCACGCCGGCCGTAATCTCCATCGCGCCGGCGAAAGCCTCGGCATAGCCGTCGTCGGGCGAAATCGTTAGACCGCACCCAGGGCGATGAGACTGCGGGCGCTATCGACGATCGATTCGCGGACCGGCCGGAACCGCGCACCCAAGAGACGTTTCGCGCGCTCCGCCGAGAAGAGCTGCCGCCGATCGAGGTTCGGTACGATGAAGCGCGCTTCGGGATCGACCAGCGCGAATGCTCGCACGACGAAGCTCGGCAGCGTGCGCGTCGGGACGCGCGCGGCCGCGGGCCCGAACTCGTCGCGAAGGATCGTCGCCATCTCGCGCATCCATAGGAAGTCACCCGCCGCGATGAACCGCTCGCCCGCGGCTTCGGGTACGCACATCGCCCGCACCTGAAGCTCGACCAAATCGCGCACGTCGACGATCGCGAACCCCAGGCGCGGAATGGCGGGCAACGTTCCCTTCAGGAGGCGCTGAACCACTTCGACCGAGCCGGAGACGGCCGATTGCAAAACCGGCCCTTGTATCGAAGCGGCCAGTACCGTCGTCAGCTCCAAGGCGGGATGGTCCGCGACGAATTGCCAAGCGTCGCGCTCGGCGAGCGTCTTGGACTTCGTGTATTCGGCTACGCCGGCTCGGGCCACGTCGGTCCAGTTGGATTCGTCCGCGAGCGTGTCGGCGGCTCCGGTCTCCGCCGGCAGGGACGCTTGCACCGAGGACATCATGACGACGCGCTGCACGGCCGCGTGCGCAGCGGCCGTAAGCACCCTGCGCGTCCCCTCACGCGCCGGACGCACCAGATCCGTTTTCCGGTATTCGCGAATCGGCATCGGCGACGCGACGTGGAAGACGGCGTCGACGCCGGCTACGGCGCGGTCCCAGCCGTCGTCCGCCAGGAGGTCCGCGGCGACGAAGGTTAGCCGCTCGCCGGCCGGCGTCCGGCGTTCGACCGCGGCGCGAACGGCGGGCTCACGCTTCAAGCTGCGCACGGTCGCGCGCACCCGATAGCCGCGTTCCAGGAGCCCGGCGGCGGTCCACGTACCGACGTATCCTGACCCGCCCGTGACGAGAACCGTCGTTTCTGCCGGCAAAGCGGAGGACAGGTTCCGTTTCATAGTCGAAGTATGCGGAACGAGTACTCCGGTTGTCAAGATGAGTTCGACGCTTTCGCGTGCCGACGCCGCCCGCAATAAACTCGCGCTCCTCGCCAGCGCGCGTGACGCTTTCGCACGTAAGGGCATGAGCGCGCAAATGGACGAGATCGCCCGCGGAGCCGGGCTCGGCATCGGGACGCTCTACCGGCATTTCCCTTCGAAGAACGACATCGTCACCGCGCTCCTAACCGAGCACCTGCAACGTCTGCTCGAGCTCGCAAATACGCAGCGCGCGTCGGCCGGCGAACGGTTCGCCGCCGTCGTTACGGAAGTCGTCAGGCTGCAATCGTGCGATCGCAGCATCTCGGATCTCGGTTGCTGCGTCGATCCGGAGCTCGTGCGCGCGACGGGTCCGCTGCTGGGCAGTTTCCGCGAAGCCTTAGCGCGGCTCATGGCGGACGCGGTCGCCGCCGGCGAGCTGCGGGCGGACGTTACCGTCGACGACGTCCTGCGCATCGCATTCAATACCGGGCTTTCGGCGGACGCCGACGCCTGGCAGCCGTACGCTCGCATTTTGTTGAGCGGTTTACGAACGCGGCCGGACCGTCCCCGGAATGCGCGGAAGCGCGGTTGAGAGCGGGCCTCGTTCGCGTGCTGCGGTTCGCCGCTTCGGCATTCGCCCCGACCGCTGCGCCGTCTCTCTCGCGCGCCGTTGCGGTTCGCGACCGACTCCTCGCGAGTCGAGCGGTGCAGGACGCTCTCGCCGGCACCGCTCGCTGACGCGTCTACGGTCCGACGGGACCGAACACTTCGATGCCGCCGGCCGTGGTCGCCGTCGCGGCGATCGGTACGAAGACGTTACCGGTCGTCGGGTCGGCCGCGACCGAGTGGGAATTGGTGGTGGTCGGGATGTTGCCGACCCACGTTAGCGTACCGGCGTCGATTACGCCGAGGACCGGCGTGAGCGGGCCGCCGGAGATCCCGGTCGTCGTGTAATTGCGCGAAGCGGTGTAGAAGCGGTTCAAGTGCGCGTCGTAGGCCACTTGGTCCGACCCGCCGACTTGCGTGATCGTCTTGAGGATCGCACCCGTCGACGCGCTCATGATTAAGGTGATCTGCGGGTCGCCCGTCGGCGCGTCGCAGCCGATGACGAGTTCTTCGTTCGGCCCGAGCGCGATGCCGCCCGGTCCGCAATTGCCTTCGGGGTATCTCGCCGAGATCGCGGGCGCGCCCGCCACGACGGAAGCGGCGGGGATGACGTCCAGCTCGCCGTTGGGATTCGCCGGCGTACCGTCGTTATTGATAAAGAAATTTTTCGTACCGGGATCGTAGAGGCAAGCTTCCAGTCCGGCCGAGGTCGTGAACGTGAGCTTCGAAGTCACCGTGTTCGTCGCCGTCGAGATGTACGCGACGAACGGCGGCGTATCGGCGCCGTTGTCGGCCATGATGATCTTGTCGTCGGCATCGTAGCAGTCGGCGTCGCTACGGAGACCGGTCGTCGAGGTCGCGATCGTCTGCGTTATCGCAAGTGTCGACGTGTTGACGACCTTGACGCTATCGACGTCGGTCACGTACACCAACGGCGATCCCGGAATGACGGTTACGTCGTTGGGGCCGCTCTGCGGATTCGTCGGACCGATACCGGTGAAACCCGGCACTTGTACGATCGGCGACGATAGCGAAGCCGTATTCACGATGTCGACGCTCTTATTGGTGCGATCCGCCAAATAGTACTTTCTGGCCGTCGGGTCGACGTTGGCGAAGTCGTACGTGAACGGATGCGCTTGCGAGCCGGCCGCAACCTTCGGAACGGCGATCACGGCGAGCGAACGCAAACCGGTATTGTCCAGACCCTTTACGATGGGCTGCGGTGTGAGCGTCACGTTCGACGCGGCGCAGCCGATCAGCGCACCGAGCAATGCGATCGCCGGGATGATTTTCCAGCAAAAACTCATGGGGATCCCCTTTTAACGATAAGGCGTGCGGCGAGGAGTCGTTCGCGACGTACTTGGTGCGACGCCGGCCGGCGCCGGCGATGGCCGAATTACCGGGGCAGTTCTTCTCCGAGCGTTTCGCGGGCGAGCGGAATGACGAGCAGTCCGATGCCGAACGCGACGGCCGTCCAAGCGATCGGCGTCCCGAGCGTGCCCGTGCCGCGCACGGCCGCCGCGATGCCGAAATTAATCGCCGCCCCGATGAAGCGCCCGATGGAGGTGCAGAATGCGAAGGCCGTCGCTCGTACCGACGTCTCGTATTGCTCGGGTAGCCACAAGGTGAACAGTGCGAAGTTGCCGCCGGCGAAGCCGAGCAGGAAGAGCGCGGCGATAAACAGCGCGAGCGCGCCCGGCAGGTAAAAGATGATGCCGAACGTCACGACGATCATCACGCCCATGCCGGCAAAGTAAGCGATCAGCGCCCGCTTGCGGCCGAAGCGCTCGGCAAGGAGCGGAGCGCAGAGACAGCCGACGATCGTCCCGACCGATAGGATCGCCGTCGCCAGCGACGCGAGTTTAACGATCTCGGGCTTGGCATAGCCCGCAGCCTTCGCCAGTTGCGTGACCGCGGTCGGCACGTAAACGGAGCCGGCCCACAAACCGACGATCGCGACGGTGAGCAACGTCGCGTTCACGATCGTTCGCCGGCCGTATTCCCCCGTTAGAATCCGGCGCAGCGGCCGCGCCTGGGGCGCGACTTTCGCAACGGCGACCCAACGCTTCGGCTCTTTAACGCGAGCGAGCACGAGCAGCGATACGATGACCGGCACGATGCCGACGAAGAACATCGCGCGCCAGCCATAATGCGCCCCGAGCGTGAAATTCAGCGCGGCGGCGATAAAGAAACCGACGTAGTAGCCGGTTTGGAGATAGCCGGCGCCCATTTTCCGCCGATCCTCCGGCCACGCTTCGGATACGTACGTGCCGGCGAGCGCCCATTCGCCGCCGATGCCGATACCGGCCACGAAGCGGAAGAGACCGAGCTCCCAAACGTTCTGCGAAAAGGCCGCGGCACAGGTGAATACCGAGAAGACCACGATCGAGAGCGCGAGCGTTCTCGTGCGACCGAAGCGGTCGGCCAGCGGACCCCAAAGGAACGACAAGCCCCAGCCGATGAGAAACAACGCGAACAGCACGGAGCCGATCGCCGCGACCTCGGCCGGAGTGTTCGCCAGGCCCGAGCGCGGCAGCAATTCGGTTAGCGCCGGCGCGAGCACGAGCGCGTAGATGAACGAATCCATGCCGTCGAGCGTCCAGCCGCTCCAGGCCGCCCAAAAACCGACGACCTGATTTGAAGTCAGCTTGGAAACGGCAATCCCGACGGGAACGGCGCGAACGGACATGCACGACCCTTATGAAGGCGAGCGTTTCTGCAAGCTTACGTCGGGTCGAACCCGCGGTCAAGAAACTTCTTTTCTTACTCGTTGCGTTTAACGTAACGATTGCCGGCCGCCAGGAATTTTCCCAAGGCGTAGTGCCGGCGTTGCGAGATCAGGTACGAGATGCCGACCGTGCGTTCCGTCGGCGCTTCTTCCTTAAGAGCGATGCGCACCACGCGCTGGGCACCGTTTTCCGCGATGAGTTCGGGCAAGACGGCGACGGCGATCCCCGCGCCCACGAATCCTTCGACGGTGAAGATGTCGTCGGCGGTGAAGGCGATCTTCGGCCGAAAGCCGGCCCGCGCGCAGGCTTCGAGCATGAAGCGGCGCGACCCGAAGCCTTCCCGCAACGCAGCGAACGACCGGCTGCGAACCTCGCGCAAATCGACCCGCGAGCGGCGCGCGAGCGGATCGCTCGAGCAAACGCTCAAACGAAAGCTTTCCGTAAAGAGCGGGCTCGAATCGATCTCCGGTAACGACGGCACCGGCGCGACGCAGATCGCATCGAGTTCGCCCGCCAGCAAGGCGTCGACGAGTGCGTCGGTCGCGCCGTGGCGCAGCTCGACGCGAATCGCCGGCTCCTGCGCGAGCATGTCGGCGATGAGGTCGGGGAGCACGCGCAGACCGAGCGAGTACATGTAACCGACGCGCAGCAGATGGCGTTCGCGCCCCGCGGCCACGAGCACGGCGTCGACCGCCTCGGCGCGACTGCGTATGACCTTCGCGGCCTGGTCGGCGAGGATCCGCCCCGCGTGCAGGAGCCGAACGCGGCGCCCGTCGCGACGGACGAGCGGTACGCCGAGCCGCGCCTCGAGATTACGCACGGCGCGTTGCACCGCGGGGACGCTGAGATCGAGCGCTTCGGCGGCGCGCCCGAGGTGCTCCGACTCCGCAAAGGCGATGAAAATCTCGAGTTCGTGAAAGCTTAATGACTCAACCACCGCGCAATTCGTTGCGCCGCACGCAACGCTTTTTCCTCGGGCGGACTTGCTCTCGCGCGGCTCGCGCCGTACCCTCCTCGAGTGACGTCTCTCGAACCGCGCTGGAACAGCCGGGCTCTGGGCAAGGCCGAACGTCTCGACGGCATCGCGACCATGCGCCGCGGAAAGACGCTCGATGCCGGGCGCATCGTCGAGATTCTCGAACGGCTCATTCGCCCGGGCGATCGGGTTTGCGTCGAGGGCGACAATCAGAAACAGGCCGATTTCCTGACGCGCAGTTTGGCGGCGGTCGACCCGGGTCGCGTGCATGACCTGCATCTGCTGATCTCGGTCATCGGCCGGCCCGAGCACATCGACCTCTTCGAACGCGGCATCGCGCGGCGGCTCGACTTCTCTTTTGCGGGACCGCAAAGCTTACGGCTCGCGCAAGTCGTCGCCGGCGGCCGGGTCGAGATCGGCGCGATCCATACCTATCTCGAACTCTTCGGCCGCTATTTCATCGATCTCACACCGCACGTCGCGCTCGTTGCGGCCGATGCGGCCGATGCCGACGGAAACCTCTATACCGGCGCGAATACCGAAGAGACGCCGACGATCGTCGAAGCGACGGCGTTCCGCAACGGCATCGTCATCGCTCAGGTCAACGAGCTGCGCGACGCGTTACCGCGCGTCGATATTCCGGGCTCTTGGATCGATGCGATCGTCGTCGCGGACCGGCCCTACGCGATCGAGCCGCTCTTCACGCGCGACCCGCAACACATCGACGACGTCAAGATCCTCATGGCGATGCTCGCCCTGCGCGGCGTGTACGAACGGCATCGCGTCAAACGGCTCAACCATGGAATCGGCTTCGATACGGCTGCGATCGAATTAATTTTACCGACGTACGGCGAGTCGCTCGGCTTGCGCGGCGAGATTTGCACGCACTGGGCGCTCAATCCGCATCCGACGCTTATTCCCGCGATCGAAACGGGCTGGGTCGAAAGCGTGCACTGCTTCGGCGGCGAAGTCGGGATGGAACGGTACGTAGCGGCGCGGCCCGACGTCTTCTTCACCGGCGCCGACGGCTCGCTGCGCTCGAACCGCGCCCTCGCGCAGACGGCCGGGCTCTATGCGACGGATCTCTTCATCGGCTCGACGTTGCAGATGGACCGCAATGCGAACTCGTCGACGGCGACGCTCGGGCGCATCGCGGGGTTCGGCGGTGCGCCGAACATGGGCAGCGATCCGCACGGCCGGCGCCACGCCTCGGAACCGTGGCTCGCGCTCGCGCGCCTCGAAGACGGCATCATGCGCGGCCGTAAACTCGTCGTTCAGCTGGTGGAAACGTTTCAGAGCTCGGGCGTACCGACGTTCGTCGAGCGGCTCGACGCGGCCGCGATGGCGGGTACGGCGGGTCTCGCGCTCGCACCCGTGATGATTTACGGCGACGACGTCACGCACGTCGTTACCGAGGAGGGCGTCGCCTATCTCTATCTCGCCGCGAACATCGACGAACGGCGGGCGGCCCTCGCCGCCATCGCGGGCGTGACGCCCGTCGGCATGGAGCGCAGCGAAGCGCGGACGCTCGCCTTACGCGAGCGTGGCGTCGTCGCGTTCGCGGACGATCTCGGCGTGCGGCGCAGCGGTGCGCGCCGCTCGCTGCTCGCCGCCGCCACGATGCGCGATCTCGTCCGCTGGTCCGGCGACTTTTACG
>CAXUFI010000123.1:4909-7433 GCA_964250245.1 uncultured bacterium | reverse complement strand
CACGTCGTGCAACAACGCTCCGAGCGATAACGGTCCGCTCAGCAACGCGGACGGCACGCTCGCGACGGGCGTCGCGAAGCCGTTCGACTTTCCGGTCGAGCACGGCTGCAACGGCGCCGGCTATACTGCGGCCGTCATCATCGACGATCCGGTGAACACGAGTTACGTCGCTAAATATCTGTCGGCGTCGGCCGTTACCCAAACCGGCACCATCACGAATGAAGCCGTGGACGGCGGCGGCTCGGGCGACGACGCGGAGACCGATCTCGACGTGCAAACGATCTCGGGGCTCGCACCGGGCGCGAACATCATCGTCTACGATATCGGCTCGCTCTCGGATCAAGCGATCGAGGACGGCTACAATAAGGCGCTGAGCGACGGCAAAGCCGCTGCCGTAAACTCATCCTTCGGCGGCTGCGAATCGAGCGATCCGTCGTTCGAATCGTCGACGAACGCGCTCGCCGAGCAAGGCGCCTCCGAAGGCGTCGAGTTCTCCGCGTCGGCCGGCGACACGGGCAGCGATGAGTGCGGCAACGACAATGCCAAAGGCGTCAGCGCTCCGGCGGGCGACCTCTACTTTACGTCGATCGGCGGCGTGAATTTCACGTATAATACATCGGGCGTATTGCAAACCGTAACCGCCGGCGACTCCACATGTGGCGGCGGCGTGAACGGTACGTGCTACGGCGGCGGCGGCGTTTCGACGGTCGTCGCTCTGCCGAGCTGGCAGAGCGGAATTGCGGGCGTGATCGCTTCCGGCCGCAATCAACCCGACATCTCGCTACCGTTCGATCCGGTCGCGGTCTACACCGGCGGTGCTTTCGCCGATTATCTCGGCACGTCGTGGTCGTCGCCCGCGTCCGTCGCGCTCTTCATCGAGGCCGACGAGTTGCACGCGCAGCGACTCGGCTGGCTCAACCCGACGCTCTACAGCCTGTTCTCGTCATCGGGTTACGGCACGTATTACACGCCGTGCACGTCGGGCAACAACATCGCCTATTCGTGCAACGCATCGCAATACAATCAAGCAGCCGGCATCGGAACGCCTAAGGGCTACGCGCTTGCGAAAGCGCTCTAGCCGGTGTGCCGCTACCATAAACTGTAGCCGCCGTCGGCGACGATCACGGCGCCCGTCATGAAACTCGACGCTTCGGACGCGAGATACACGACCGTCGGCCCGAGCTCTTCGGGCCGGCCGGGCCGGAGCATCGGTGTGTCTTCGATCCAATAGCGGTGAAACTTCGGATCGTCGACGGGCGACATCGCGGTCGCGATATAGCCGGGCGCGATCGCGTTGACGCGCACGTTGTACGGCGCCCACTCCGCGGCGAGCGAACGCGTAAGATGGTGCACCGCGGCTTTGGAGGCGTTGTAGGCGGGCTGAAATTGCGGCCGGTTGACGATCGATCCCGACATCGAACCGATGTTGACGATCACGCCGCTGCGGCGCTCGACCATCGTGCGGCCGACGACCTGCGAGCAATACCAGAGCCCGTGCACGTTGACGTCGAAGACGCGATGCCATTCGTCGTCCGGGACGTCGACGGCGTCGCGATGGTAGCAGACCCCGGCGTTATTTACGAGAATGTCGATCGGCCCGCGGTGCGCCGCGACGTCGCTCGCCAGCGCTTCGACCGAAGCGCGATCGGTCACGTCGAGTGCTGCGGCACTCGCGCTGCCGCCGCTCGCTTTAATCTCCGCGGCCGCCTCGCGGCACCCGTCGAGATCGCGCGCGGCGATGACGACGTGGGCGCCGGCTTCGGCGAGCGCGCGAGCTAAGCTGGCGCCGATCCCCATCCGTCCGCCCGTGACGAGCGCGATCTTCTCGTTAAGCTTAAAGCTGTCGAAGAGCGCCATCGGCCGACGAGACTCGTTCGTCGTTAGGCGCGCCCGTGAGAGACGCGCGAGCGGCGCGCGAGGGAGTCGACGATGACGGCGATCGCGAGCACGGCGCCCGTGATCATGTAACGCAGCGACGACGAGAGGTCGAGCAGCGTTAAGCCGCTCGCGATCGACTGAATGACGATGATCCCGAGCAGAGCCGAGTAAGCGCTGCCGCGGCCGCCGAACAGACTCGTGCCGCCGATGACGGCGGCCGAAATTGCGTTGAGATTGACGTCGCCCGTGCCGGCTTGCTGACTTGCGGAAGCGAGTCGGGCCGCGGCGAGGACGCCGCCCACCGCGGCGAACACGGAGCAGAGTACGAACGCGCTCGTATAAATGCGGCCGACCTTGATCCCGGCGCGGCGCGCCGCCTCGCGATTGCCGCCGACGGCCGTGAGCGAACGGCCCCACTGCGTTCGCGTCAGCGCGTAATTCATCAGCACGACCAAAGCGGCGAACAGTCCGAACATCCACGGTACGCCGCGATCGGTATTGAGGTACGCGACGATGAGTTCGAGCACGACGAGAATCGCGGCCGCGCGAAGAAGCAGTTGCACGAGCGAAGCCGACGAGAGTCCGGGCGGGCGCCGGGGGGGCGGCGGGGGGGGGGCGGGCGCGCGGCCGAGGGCGGGCCGGCGCG
>CAXUFI010000123.1:0-4899 GCA_964250245.1 uncultured bacterium | reverse complement strand
GCCGTGCGATAGCCGGAAGCGAAGAGCAGCACGGCAGCGAGCGCGGCGATCGCGAACGCTACGGCGGGCGGCATACACCAGAGCTGCCCGAAGGCCACCACGGGTGAGCCGTACGGTAAGTTGACGGAGCCGCCTTGACCGAGAATGTAAAGTTGTAGACCGAGCACGGCGAGCAAGCCCGCGAGGGTCGCGACGAAACTCGGCATCCCGAAGCGGTTGAAGAGGAATGCGTAGACGGCGCCGATCGCCGCGCCCGCTACGACCGCGGCGAGCACCGCCGTAATCGCCGGCCAGCCCGCGTTCACCCAAAGGACGCCGAGCAAGGCGGATGCGAAGCCGCTTACCGAGCCGACCGATAAGTCGATCTCGCCGACCATCAACACGCAGACGATTCCGAGCGAGATCACGCCGACGGTCGAACAGTCGAAGAGCAAATTAACTAAATTGTTGCTCGAGAGAAAAACCGGATTGAGCGACTCGAAGACGGTCCAAATGATGACGAGACCGACGACGACCGGCAAGGCCCCGAGGTCGCCCGACCGGACGCGGCGCAAGAACGCCGCGAGCATGCCGCCGAGGCCGGTCTCGTGCTGGACACGTTCGTCGCTGCGATCGAGCAGAGCTTTGACGGGAACGTCGCTTTTAATGACCTCGGGCACTACTGCTCTCCCTGCGGCAAACCGGCCGCAGCCTGATGACGGCTGGAACGGCGCGAGACTGAGTTGTCGGAGGCACCGGTGATCGCGCTGACCAGTTCGGCATTGGAGGCATCGGGATAGAAGACGCCGGCGTTACGCCCGAGGCGCAGCACGACGATGCGGTCGGCGACCGCGCGAACGTCCTCCATATTGTGGCTGATCATGACGACCCCGAGGCCGCGATCGCGCACGCGCTCGATCAGATTGAGCACTTCGGCCGTTTGCGCGACGCCGAGCGCCGCGGTCGGCTCATCGAGAATAATGATCTTCGGCTCGAGCAGCAGCGAGCGCGCGATCGCGACCGTCTGCCGCTGACCGCCGGAAAGCGAGGCGACCGGGATGCGGACGCTCGGAATGCGCGCCGACAGTTCGCGCAGCAGCGTCCAGGCCCGGGTCTCCATCGCGACCTCGTCCAAGGCGAGCGGATGCAGCTCTTGGCCGAGAAAAATATTAGCGACCACGTCGAGGTTCTCGCAAAGCGCGAGATCTTGAAAGACGGTCGCGATCCCGAGCGACAGCGAAGCGCTCGGATCGCTAGCCGTGACCGGCTTACCGCGAAACGTCATCGTGCCCGCATCGGGCTGGTGGACGCCTGCGAGCACCTTGACGAGCGTCGACTTGCCGGCGCCGTTGTCGCCGACGAGGGCGACGACCTCGCCCGCAGCGATGTCGAGATCGATGTCGGTCAAGGCCGACACCGCACCGAAGTTTTTGGAAATTCCGCGCAGGCTGAGCACGAGTTCCCCCGCGGGAGCCGGTCGCTGCAACGTGTCTGTCATACCTGCGAGCCTTTTCCTAAAACTTCGGCAGCTGCGCCGATCGTGGCATCATCACGGCCGCGACGTATCGTCGCCGCGGCCGTAGACCGAGATTAGGAAGTGATGCCCAGTTTCCCGCAGCCCGCGGCATAGCGGCCGGTGCAAAGCTGAGCGGGAGTCTGAATCGGCTGACCGTTTACTTTCTTCTCGATGATCAGCGATTTGAGATTATCCGCCGTGACGATGGCCGGCGTGAAGAGCTGCGTCGGCGTGCCGAAGAGCGTCGTGTCGGCTTTCGGCGTCTTGCCGTTCAAAAGGCCGTAGGCGACGTCGGCCGCCGCGGCCGCGACGATTTCACTCGGCTTGGAGATGGTATTGTACTGATCGCCCGCGATGATGAGCTGAAGCCCCGCGATCGTCGCGTCGTTCCCGGTGACCGGCGGAACCGGGTCCACGCCCGCGGCTTTAAACGCTGCGATCGCTCCGCCGCCGGTGCCGTCGTTCGCCGCTACGACGCCGACGATCTTTTTACTGAACCGCGAGACTTGGCCGCTGACCCACTGCTGCGCCTTGGTCGGGTCCCAGCTCGGTGTGTCGTACTCGGCGAGCGTGGCATAGCCGCTGCCGGCGAGTCCCTCGTGGATGCCCTTCTTAATGAGCCCGGCCGCCGCGTCGGTCGGCGAACCGTTGACTTCGAGCAGGCCGCCCGAAGAGGCCGCGACGCCCTTGGCTTTAAGATCTTTGACGAGCGATTGTGCGATCGACTTGCCGATCTGCTCGTTATTGAAGGAGACGTAGTAGTCCACTTTGGTCGAGGGGATCGGCCGGTCGTAGGCGATGACCTTAACGCCCTGGCTCTGCGCCTGCTTTACGAGCGACGCCGCGGCGGTCGAATCGACCGGATCGATCACGATCGCCTTCGCACCTTGCGAGATGACGGAATTAAACTGCTGCTGCTGCTTCGACGCGTCGGCATCAGCGTTCTGATACAGCACCGTGCAGCCGCTGCAGATTTTCTTTAACTCGGCGACGAAGCCGGGCCGGTCGTGCTCCTCGTAGCGAGTCGAGCCCTCGTCGGGCATGAGGAAGGCGATCTTCGCGTTCGAGGCGTCGTCGGCGGCGTATGCCGTCGTGCCGCCGAAGAGGCCGACCGCGAGCGATATCGCGCCGGCCGCCCTGCAAATAGCTCCAGAATTCATGATTATTCCATCCTTATCGGTACCGGCGAAGCCGGCGGCCGCGAATTTCCCGGGTTGACCCTATCGAGCGAAGAGATTTTTACCCCGCAAGATGATGTCCTCCGGTAAACGCCGCCGCATATGAAAACGTTTACATGTAGCTTAAACTCGACTTTGGTCCGCGTGCAAGCCCCACCCGAGGCCGCAGCGAGAATGTGCGCGTGCGGCGGGGCGCCGGCACGACGTCAGATGGCGACCTCGACGCCCAATTCGACGCGCCGTTCCGCTCGAATGCCCAGCTCGTCCGGGAGCGGACGCGCGTTGCGCGCCAGCACCGCGAAATAGCCGCGCTGCCAAGCCGGTAACGGGTCCTCCGTCGCGCGCGTCAGCTTCGGATCGGCGTAGAAGAAGGACGTCGTGTCGGAATCCAGATCGAGTCCCGCGCCGCCGCATGCATGCAGGATCGGGTCGATGCTCGGCCGTTCCATGTAACCGAAGCTTGCCGTGACGAGCGAGAGCCGCTCCGAAACGTGGTCGATGTGGACGCGCTCCGTCTCCGGCAGGTACGGCCGCGCGGCGCGAATGAGCGTCAGCAGCACGACACGCTCCTCGTCGGCGCGCGCGCGAATCCAATGGTGCTTCCCGCCGAGGAACGGCACGCCGTGCTGATCTCCGGTAAGGAAGACCATCGTGCCCTCGGCTTCGCCCGCGCTCGGCGTCGCTTCGCGAAGGTACCGGTCGAGCGGAATCTGCAGCCCGAGTAACGCCTTCGAAACGCAGCGCCGGCCTTCGAGCCACGTCAGCGCGGTCACCAAGAAGACGGCGCTGATCGCGAGCGGGACCCAGGCGCCCTGCGGAATCTTCGGCAGGCCGGAGAGAAAGAACGTGCCGTCGATCAGGACGAACGAGGCGACGACCGGCACCGCAACCGCGAGCCTCCATTTGAGAACCTTCGTGATGACTTCGTAGAACGCGATCGACGTCGCGAGCATGGTCGCCGAAACCGCGAGTCCGAACGCGGCGGCGAGGTTATCGCTGCTCTTGAACGTCACGACGAGCGTGATGCAGGCGAGCGCGAGCACGGCGTTGACCGCGGGCACGTACACTTGGCCGGCGAAATTCGACGACGTGTGCGTGACGGTCATACGCGGCCACAAATTTAGATTGATGGCCTGTTCGGTCAACGTGAACGCGCCCGAGATGAGCGCCTGCGAAGCGATCACGGTCGCGAGCGTCGCCAGCACGACCATCGGAATGAGGAGCGGCCCGGGCGTCAACGCGAAAAACGGCGAGTCGAAGGCGCCGCGCTCGGCGAGCAAGATCGCGCCCTGGCCGAGATAATTCAACATCAGCGTCGGGAAGACCAGCACGAACCAGGCGGTCGCGATGGGCGCGCGGCCGAAGTGCGACATGTCGGCGTAGAGCGCTTCGACGCCCGTCATCGCGAGCACGATCGCGCCGAAGATGAGAAAGCCGAACGCGCCGTGGTGCGTGACGAACCAGAGCGCGTGTCGCGGATCGAGCGCGTAGAGCACTTGCGGCACCCGGCAGATCGCGATCGCGCCGCTGATGCCGATCGCCAGGAACCAGAGCACCATCACCGGGCCGAAAAGGCGGCCGACCCGCTCCGTGCCGCGCGATTGAATGAGAAACAGCGCGATGAGAATCGCGACCGAGACGGGCACGATGAACGGTTGCGCGGCCTTGGTCGCGACGCCGACGCCTTCGACCGCGGAGATCACCGAGATGGCCGGCGTGATGATGCCGTCACCGAACAGCATCGCCGCGCCGGCGACGACGACGACCGTCAACCAGCCGACGCGCAGCGGCATCCCGAACGATTTGGGCGGCGACGCGAGCGCGAGCAAGGCGAGGATGCCGCCTTCGCCGTCGTGATCGACGCGCATCAAATTACCGACGTATTTAAAGCAGACGACGAAGGCCAGCGCCCACAGCAGCAGTGAGAGGATGCCGAGGACGTTTTCGAGCGTCGGCGCGACCTGCGCCGTCGTGAAACACGTCTTGATCGTATAGAGCGGGCTCGTTCCGATGTCGCCGAAGACGACCCCCAGCGCCGCGACGGCGAGACCGGGCTTGACGCCCGCTCGCGAGCCGGCGACTGCACCGGGCGAAGCGGCTTTCGTAGCGCTCATGGCGGCCGTATACCGCAGTAGGCCGCCGGCTCGTCGTCGCTCGCCGCCGTCAGCGGCGCTCGGCTACGGCGGCTCGGTCGCCGGCCGCGCCGCTCTGCCGGACCCCCCCGCC
>CAXUFI010000122.1:0-7524 GCA_964250245.1 uncultured bacterium | reverse complement strand
CCCCCCGCGGGCCCGCCACGCCTCGCTCGCGCGCACCTATGCCACGCTGACCGGACGCGCCAGCATCCCGCTCTTCCGCGGGGCGCAAATCGAACTCGCCGACGCCTACGGCGGCGGTTCGATGTTGCACCGCCGGCACGATCCGCAGGCGACGCTCACGCTCGGCCAAGACGTAGCGTGGACGGTGCGGCTGTCGGCGGGTAGCGCCTACGCGACGCTGCCGCTCGACCTGCTCGCGGAATTGCCGGCAGCCGAACGCGACGCGGCACCGGAAACGTCGTTCGGCTATCGCGCGTCGTTCGATTACCGGCTCGACGGCCACGACCGGCTCTGGGCCGCGGCCTCCGTGCAACGGCGCTTCGACACGCTCGCGACGCTGTCGCAAGCGCGCACGCGCGGACTCGAACTCGGCTTCGAGCGGACGGATCGCACGGGGCTCGGTGGCCTCGCCTATCTCGATCTGCAGCGCGCGTACGGCTTCGGCGGCGCACAACCGTTCGCCGGCGTTCTGGCGGACCTGCCGGCGGCCGCACAAGTCGCGGGCGAGCAACTCCCGGGCGATGCCTATTCGAAGGCGCGCGTCGCCCTCACGTACCGGTTCCCGGCAGGTATCGCGGTCCGGTTGGGCACGACGTTGCTCGGTTCCAATAACGCTTTCAACGAACGCGCCACGGCGCTCGGGGACGCGTCGCTCGGCCTGCCGCTGGGCTCGCTGATCGAAGCGCGCTTCGGTCTCGAAAACGCCTTCGGCCGGGCGATCGCCGATCCGATCCTTGCCCGCGAATACGCGCCGCACGAGGTGACGTTCTCGCTCGGCCGGCGTTGAGCGCATGAGGGGATTCGCCGCGGCTTATGGTATCACGGCCCGTGGCCGCGAATATCGAAGAGTATGCCCTCATCGGCGATATGAAGACGGCGGCCTTGGTCGGCCGCGACGGTTCGATCGACTGGTTCTGCGCGCCGCGCTTCGATAGCCCCGCGTGTTTCGCGGCGCTTATCGGGACGGCCGACAACGGCCGGTGGTCGATCGCGCCGGCGGAACCGGTCCGTGAAGTAAAACGCCGTTACGTCGGCAATTCGCTCGTTCTGGAGACGACGTTCGTTTGCGACGGCGGCAGCGTCATCGTACGCGATGCGATGTATCACTTCGGCGCCCCGCGCATCTGCCGCCGCGTCGAAGGTTTGGAGGGCCGCGTGGCGATGCGGATGCATTACGTCATCCGGTTCGATTACGGCTCGATCGTGCCGTGGGTGCGTCAGCAAGCGGGCGGGCTGCTGGCGGTCGCGGGTCCCGACGCGCTGCTGTTGCACAGCGCCGTCGACACGCGCAGCGAGGGGCTTACGACGCTCGCCGATTTTACCGTTACGGCGGGCGACGCATTCGCGTTCGACGCTGCTTATTTCGCATCGTACGAAGCGCCGCCGCCGCCCGTGGAGGGTGACGTGTTCGGCGATATCGCGCAAGCGTGGCACGAATGGCTCGAAGATTGCACGTACGACGGGCCGTATCGCGACATCGTGATGCGGTCGCTCCTCACGCTCAAAGCGTTGACCTTCGAAGCGACCGGCGGCATCGTGGCCGCGCCGACGACCTCGCTGCCCGAAAAACTCGGGGGCGTGCGCAACTGGGACTATCGCTACTGCTGGCTGCGCGACGCGACGTTCACGTTATACGCCTTGCTCGTCGCCGGTCATTCGCGGGCCGCCCACGCGTGGCGCGCCTGGCTCTTGCGGGCGATCGCGGGCGTGCCTCAAGATCTACAAATCGTCTATACCATTCGCGGCGGCCGGCGCGTCCCCGAATTCGAATTAGATTGGCTCGACGGCTATCAGGGCGCGAAGCCCGTGCGCGTCGGCAACGACGCGAGCGGTCAATTCCAACTCGACGTCTACGGCGAGGTCGTCGACCTCATGAGTGCCGCGCAGCGTTTCGGGATCGAGCCGGACCACGACGCCTGGTCGATCACGGTCGCCATCGTAAATGAAGTCGAGCGCCGCTGGCGCGAGCCCGATCGCGGTCTCTGGGAGATTCGCGGCGAACCGCAGCATTTCACGCATTCGAAGGTGATGGCGTGGGTCGCGCTCGACCGCGCGGTGCGCGCCGTCGAAGAGTACGGTCAAAGCGGACCGGTCGAGCGCTGGCGTCCCGCGCGCGACGCGCTGCACGCCGAGATTTGCGAACGGGCGTACGATCCGCAGCGTAAAACGTTCACCCAGTATTATGGCTCGCAGGCGCTCGACGCGAGTACGCTGCTCATTCCGATCGTCGGCTTTTTGCCCGCCGACGACCCCCGCATCAGCGGCACCGTCGCGGCGGTGGAGCGCGAACTGCTCAAGGACGGCTTCGTGATGCGGTACACGACCGACGCGTCCGGGCCCGACCCCTTGCCGCCGGGCGAAGGGGCGTTCCTCGCGTGCAGTTTCTGGCTCGTCGACAATTACGTTCTCGCCGGCCGCCGGGCTGAGGCCCGCGCACTCTTCGAGCGCCTCATCGCGCTCGCCAACGACGTCGGCTTGCTCGCCGAGGAATACGATCCGCAGTCCAAACGCCAAGTCGGTAATTTTCCACAAGCCTTCTCGCACGTCGGACTCATCAACAGTGCCTTCAACCTCTGGCACGACGTACGGCCCGCGGAGCATCGCGGCGATGAGTGATGATTGAATTCTTTACGATGCGGTAACAACGTTAACGTCCCGACCGAAGCCGCCCCATCCCGGGTTTTCGCACTTTCTCCGAAGGACCGGGTGGCGTTGCAGTCCGCTGGCTGCATGAGGCGGGGGAAGTGCCGGGCCTGCTAGCTACAGGCCCGTTTTTTTTTTGTGCGACGTTCACGGGGCGACGCCGCGGTGACGAACTTCGGGAGGCTACGCGACTTCGAATTTCGCCACGTAATTCCGGAACTGCCGGCGGCCGAAGGTCGGGCCGCGAACGTGTAGCTCGATTGCGTCGCGCAGCCGCGCCGCGGGCTGCACAGCCGGCTGAAAACGTCTTTCTCGCCGCCACGACCGCTTCGAACCAGTACGATCGTGCGCCGCTCGCCGCTCCCCGGCTACTCCTGGGCGCATACCGATCGATCCCGGGCGACGGTGGCGCTCGGCGACGGCCGCGCGCAACATGAACGGCCGCGAAGGATGCCCGAAGCAGCGCCAACCTCATTGACGATCTAGCGCGCTTAGTTATATACTAAGATCATTAGTTTAACAGTGAGGTTTTGAATGACGCATCAGCTTCGGCTTTCGGGTGGCACGATTGCGTACGACGACACGGGGGCGGGACCGCTCGTGGTCTGCGTGCCGGGCATGGGTGACCTCCGCTCCACCTACCGATTCTCGACGCCGCTGCTGGCGGCGGCGGGCTACCGGGTGATCGCGCTCGACGTTCGCGGAATGGGCGAGACGTCGGCGAGGTGGGATGACTATTCCGTCGCGGGGGTCGGGTGCGATATCGTCGACCTCGTGGAGGCTCTCGACGCCGGTCCGGCACACGTGGTCGGAAACTCGATGGCCGCGGGCGCCGCGATCGTAGCGGCCGCGAACCGCCCGGAACTCGTGCGCAGTCTCACGTTGACGGGACCGTTCGTCCGCGACCTGCTGCCGCCGTGGGCGATGGCGGCCATCTTCGGTCCATTCCTCGGCGGGCCGTGGCGCGCGGCCTTTTGGAACTGGTACATGCGCAAGGCGTTTCCCACGCGGATCCCGGCCGACCAGGCCGACGAGACGTTACGGCGCAATCGCAATCTCGCGGAGCCCGGCCGCTTCGATGCGTTTCGCCGCATGGCGATCGCCTCGAAACGTGCCTCGGCGGAACGTCTCGCCGACATCGCGGCTCCGGTGCTCGTCGTGATGGGAACGCGGGATCCCGATTTTCCGAATCCGGCGAAGGAGGCGCAAGCCGTCGCCGACACGCTGCGCGGCAAGCTCGTGATGATCGACGGCGCGGGGCACTATCCGCAGGCCGATTCGCCCGACGTTTTCGCCGCCGGACTGCTCGCGTTCTTCGCGACCGTCGACGTCGAACGGCCCACCCCGGTCCTTGCCTCGTAGACCCGGCCTGGACCGTCGCGCCGTCATCGAAGAGGCGGCGAGGCTCGCCGACGAGTCGGGTCTGGAAAACGTCACGCTGGCCAACCTCGCGGAGCGCCTCAATATCCGTCCGCCATCGTTGTACAACCACGTCGCCGGTACCGAAGATATTCACGCTCGGCTCGCTTTACTCGGCGCACGGACGCTTGCGGCGGAAATCGCTCGCGCCGCGATCGGACGCAACGGAGTCGACGGCATCGTCGCTGTAGGCGAGGCCTATCGACGGTTTGCCAAATCGCGCCCGGGGCTGTATCGCGCCACCCTTAGCGCGCCGAAACCGGCAGACGTCGAGCTCATGGCCGTCTCGTCGGAAATCCTGGACGTGATGCGAGCGGTGATGGTACCGCTGCACCTTCGCGGAGACGAACTCATTCATGCGGTCCGCGGCTTGCGAAGCCTCATGCACGGGTTCGTTACCCTCGAGGCGGTCCACGGCTTCGGCTTGCCGCAGGACATCGACGAAAGCTTTCACTTCATGCTCGTCACCTTCATACGCGCGTTCGTTTCCGATCGCGCCGGCGCGACACCGGTTAGCTGAGCACGGCCGCCGTCGCAATTGCGCCGTCGTCCAATCATGGGACCGCAGCCGTTTGCATGAAGGACGGTCGCTCGCGCAAAGCGGCGTTCTGAAGGCGAATCGAATCGCCCCGGGCGGAAGCGAACGACTAATGCACGGGACGTCATGGTCGGTAGCGCGCTCGACGTGAGTGCACCACCGAGCGTCGAAGCATTTCTCGGAGAGACGGCAACGCCGATCGGCTCGAATACGAAACGTCCGCTCGCGCGGATGGGAAGTACCGGTCGAGCGGCTCAATGCGGTACCTCCCGTACGAAGAGGCCGGCGACGTATGCCGGCCTCGAGCCGGTTCGAGTCGGTCGAAAATTTACGGGTTCGTCTTCGTCTGCGGAACTCCCGATTCGAGTCCGGGATACGGAATTTTGTTGAAGACGGAGCCGAGACCGTATGACGGCAGCCACTTGTGTGAAGTGCCGTCTCCGCCGAACGTAGAGATGCCGTCGAAGCCGGGAATATCTTTGTGGAAGATGCTGCTCGGATATCTGTAAAGCGTCGGATTCACGTTGCCCAAACGCCCCGCAGCCGGTTTCGAGCCGCTTCCCGATACCTGCTCGAGGTCGGCGAGCAGCGCCGCGAATTGCGGGGCCGCCACGCTCGTTCCGATCACTTCGTAGACCGATCCGGCAAAATACGCGATGGCGTGCGAAACGTCATCGTGGCACGGCTGCACGAACATCGGGTCGTCGGGGAAACAGCCGCCGACGAAGAGCCCGACGTCCGGCACCGAGCGGGTCGTTCCCGGAGTGAGGCCGCGTTGCCAACTCGGCTTTTTCCAGACGGCGCTTTGGCCGGTGCCCGCACCCCAGTAATTATTCGTAATCGTGTTTCCATTGAGGAACGGATCGCTCGCTGTCTCCGGGTCGGCGTAGGCGTTCTCCGTAACGTACGTCGACGTGAGATCCTTCGGTTTCGCCGGATCGTAACTCGTGATGAGATTTCCGCCACCGACGGCAACAACGTTCGGGTCGCTTGCCGGAGCACTGACGCTGGGCACGTTCTTGTACTTCTTGTGCGCGCCCGGATGCGTGAGATACGCGATCTCGGGGCAGAGCAGACCGGCGGAGTCGTCGGAAGCGACGGTGTAGGTGATACCGAGCGAGTTGCCTTGCAAAAATTCGTCGTGCAACGAGTGCAGCTCGTCTACATAACTCTGGCCACCGCTATATGACGGCAGAAAGAAATTCTCGCATAGGCCATAGGACGTGCTGACGATATCGGCCGAATTCGTGGTGCTTATGTAGTCGTACACCTCGGAGAAGTCGGCCGGGAAATCGAAGTCGTTCGTGGTGTAGCCGTCGAGCTTCGCTCCGGGCGCCATGCCGGCGACTTGTTGCGTATCGAGGTCCGCTTCGAACGATGCGCCGTCGTTCGGATCGAACGGCGGCGCGCCCGGCACCAGCACGTGGTCGACCGTAGGCAGGGGAGCTAGGTCGCCGTGGGCCTTCCCGATTTTTTCGTGTTGCAGGTACGCCGTCAGGTCTGCCGAGTCGAAGTCGGCTTCGTTAACGGTCGCGACCGTGACGCCCTTACCGCTTGCGTACGTGTAAGCCGGATAGCGGTACGCCTCTTTCGTGTCGTCGAACCAGAGGGGACCGAACAGGCCGTAACGATTCAGCGGCACCGGCGCCGCCGGCGCCGAGTTCGCGTCCGCTGCGGTATAACGCGCGATCCTCGGCCCCCGGTGAAACATCGGGCTCGCTGTGCCGTGATGAACGAGGCCTTCGACGTCGACATGTAAACGGCGTAAGTTCGGCGGCAAAACGAGTTCGACGCTGCTGGCTAAGCGCGTGCGGCCATCTGCCTCACGGAACGTCGCCATCCTGGCTCCGAACGCATTTTCGATTTGGGCGACGGAACCGTGCGCCGTCACGTATTGCGCCGACACGCGATCGATCGTCATGCCTAGGAGGCGCAGGTTCGCAACGACGGCTCTCGTTTTCGAATCCGTCGCAGCGAAGGCGGCCGCGAATTGCGCCGGCGTCAGCCAACGGTGATACGCCTGCGTGCCGGGCGTGCCTTGCAGCTCGACGAGCTCTTCGAGCCCCGCCTCGTCGGTGAGCGGAAGGTGCACGAGAAACGGAACGTTCGCTGAAGCTGCGGCGCGCCCCATAATGTGTGAGTCGAGCGTGGGAATGGTTCCGGCAATCGTCGCGACCGGAAACAGCGCGGCGGCGATAGTCGCCGACGCGACGAGCGGCGATAGTCGCAGATTAAACATACCTACCACCTTAAAGCTTCTAGAGCGATGAAGCTGTCGAACGGCTCGCGCCCCCGACAGACAACTATTATTTATTGGGGCTATTGCGCCGTCCCTTGACGCAGCGGAGATGAAACGGCCGGCGCTACGCCCGCGAACCCGAGCTATGCCGCAGCCGCGACCCCGCTGGAGTTCGAGCATGATGCGCCGGCCGGCGAGGTCGACCGACCGTAAGCGTCGCTCGTCGACGAGCGGCCACGCCGTAACGTCGGGATCGTTCTTGCCGAGCATCGCGGCCGTACGGCGCGAAGTATTCCTCGCCCGTTCTCGCTAGCGTGCGATGCTGCGGCAGCCGTCGCGGGGAGCACGCGCGAACGCGAGCGCGAGCTTCTCCGGCGCGTGGCGCGCAGCAGATACGATTGCAGCCCTGGCGCGACCCGGCACGTGCGCCGAGGCGCGGGGCTTTACGAGCTTCGGCTTTGCCGTACGCGGAATTTGGCTGCTCGAGCAGCACTTGGGGTCGCGTTCGAGCGTCTCGAAGAGCACGCGCAAGGGCGACGTGCAGGCGAACCCAAGCCGATGGCCCGGCTTAGCGCCCTCGCTTCGAGTCCTTCCGGCGAGCGTTACCTTCGCTCGCCGCCGCATACGAACCGGGGGCGGGGCCGCA
>CAXUFI010000121.1:0-7591 GCA_964250245.1 uncultured bacterium | reverse complement strand
ATCGTTTGACCGCGTTCGCGATTGAAGCGTTCGAGCAGATCGAGGACGGCGGCGGCCGTCTTCGTATCGAGCTCGCCCGTCGGTTCGTCGGCGAGCAGCAGCGCCGGCGCGTTGACGAGCGCCCGGGCGATCGCGACGCGCTGCTGCTGACCCCCGGAGAGCTGCTGCGGCCGGTGGCGCAAGCGATCGCCGAGGCCGACCTCGCGCAGGAGACGTTCCGCGTCGCGGCGCGCGTCTTCGCGATCGCGCCGCGCGTAACGAGCGGCGAGTTCGACGTTCTCGCGAGCGTCGAGCGTCGGAATGAGGTTGAACCCCTGAAAGACGAAACCGATTTCGGCGGCGCGGATGCGTTGCAATTCGCTCCGCGACGCGCGCGCGAGCTCGCGTCCCGCGAGCACGATCGTGCCGGCAGTCGCCCGATCCAGCGCGCCCAACACGTGCATCAGCGTGGTTTTGCCGCTACCGCTCTCGCCGACGATCGCGACGTAGCCGCCGCGCTCGATCTCGAAACTCACGCCGTCGAGCGCGCGTACCTCGGCGGCCGTACCGGCGCCGTGCACCTTGACGAGATCGCGCACGATGATGAGCGGCTCCGGCCCGCTAACGTTCACTAATTCACGCGTCGCAGTGCGTCGGTCGGATCGAGGCGCGCGGCCCGGATCGCGGGCAGCAGACCGGCCGCGATGCTGAGAAGAAGCGCGAAGCCGAGCGAACCGAGCGTCAAGCGCGGCGTCACGGCGAAGAGTTCGAGGTTGCCCGAGGCGGCGTTGTGCGCGTTCACGATCGTCACGAGGATGGCGGCGGCGGCGAGACCGAACCATCCGCCGAGCAAACCGATCGCGGCCGCCTCGGTGATGAACTCGCTCAAGATGTCGCGGTCGCGCGCGCCGATCGCTTTACGAATACCGATCTCGCGGGTGCGTTCGCTGACGGCGATCGTCATGGTGTTGACGATCGAAAAGGCGCCGACGATGAGCGCGACGAGCGCGCTCCCGAAAATGATGGCGTCGAAAATCTGCGTCGTCGACCGGATGCCGCCCGCGACTTCCGCCGGATCGCGCGCCTGTAAACCGGTGAGGAGCCCGATCCGCCGGGCGATGAGCCCGGCTGGGGCGTGAGCGGTGGTCACGACCATGAGCGCCGATGCCGCCGGTACGGCCCCCGCCGGAGCGCTCGGCGGCGCCAATTGCGCGAGCAAGGGCCGGGCGTCGGGGAGCGGCACCACGATGGCCGCGTCGAAGATGGTAAACGACTTCTCGAGGGCGCCGACGACGGTAAAGGAGTTCCCGTAGAGCGCGATCGTGTCGCCGACACGGACGCCGGCGCTGCTCGCGAAATCGGGGCCGACGACGGCGACGCGGCGCTCCGCCGGCCCGAAGTCGCGGCCCGTGCCGATGACGAACGCATCCCCGCCGAGCTTGCGCGCCGCGTAGGGGAAGCCGAAGATGAGCGACGGCGGACCGAAGCGGGTGCTCGCGGCGAAGCCGGCATTGTACGGCAACACGATCTCCGGGACGACCGAACTGACCCCGGCGAACCGCGCGATGACGCCGATATCGTGCTGCATGCGCTCCGCGGCTCGCGCGGCGTAGAGTTCGCGGCCGCCGCTCATCGCGAAGATGACGTTCGAATTCTGCTCGGTGGAGCGCGAGACGATCGTTTGCAAGCGTTCGGCGAGCGAGCCGACCACGACGAAGGCGAGGATGCCGATCGCTATCCCCGTCACGGTTAGAATGGTGCGCGGTAACCGGGCCCGGAGATTCCGCAGCGACGAGAGAATCACCGGCCGGCGTCGAAGGGAGTACGCATGCGCCATTTCTCAGACGCCGTCCGCGCGTTACGCCGCTGCGCGATTGCGGTCATCGTCCTGGTCTTGGCGACGTCGCCGTTGCCGACCCGTCCCGCGAACGCCGCGGACCTGCAGACCGCGGTGCTCGCGGGCGGCTGTTTCTGGGGCATGGAGGACGTCTTCGAGCGGCTGAACGGCGTGACGAACGTCGTGGCCGGCTATTCGGGCGGAACCGCGGCGACCGCGAACTACGAGACCGTCAGCGGCGGCGCGACGGGCCATGCCGAATCGGTTAAGATCACGTACGATCCCGCGCGCATCTCATATCGCACGCTGCTCGACGTCTATTTCCGGGTGGCGCACGACCCGACCCAGCGCGACCGGCAAGGCCCCGACGACGGCTCGCAATACCGTTCGGCCGTCTTTTACGCCTCGCCGGCGCAGCGCCGCGATGTGGCAGCCGAGATTGCCGAGCTCTCGCGAGCGAAAGTGTTCGGTGCGCCGATCGTCACCGAGATCGTGCCGTTGCGCGCGTTCTATCCGGCCGAGGAATACCATCAGCACTTCGCCGACAAGAATCCCGGCTATCCCTATATCGTCGCGGTCGATGCGCCCAAGGTCGATGCGTTGCGCTCGAAGTTCCCGAAGCTCGTCAAGCCCGCTTAGCCGGCGGGGCTTTCATGAGCGGCCTCTCCGTGGAGTTGACGGTCGATCGTCTCGGCGCACTCCGCATGACCGCAGCCGCAAAGGATGTTTTGGGGATCCTTGCCTTCGGGCGAACCGCAATACGCGGAACAGGTCGCCTGCGCCGCCGGCACGTCACAGAGACAGGCGAGATGTTCGCAGCGATTCATGGTTTGCGTGGTCATGCCCGAGCCGTTTCCCCCGGGGCTCCGCGGCCAAACGACGGCGCTCCGCCCGAGCCGGTTCGTTAGTGCCGCCGCCCGAGGACGCGGGTCTCGAGAGTCTGCCGGGTTTCGCCGCGCTGGAGCCCGGCTTGCAGGCGCTGCTGCTCGCGGCGCAGGCCGGCGACGAGAGCGTTCGCCCGCAATTGTTAGGGCGCGTGGCCGACGTGCTCAACGTTTTCATCGGACTCGATCTGCTGCAATACGTCTTCATGCCGGCGGACGACGAAGCGGCGCCGGGGCCGATCGAAATCGACCTGCTGGCCCCCGAAGAGGCGGATTCGGCGGCGATCGCCTGGTTCAGCATCGACGAGGCGGGTTACGACGAATTTCGCGATGCGGTCACGCTCTTCGGCGACATCGCCGACGTGCTCAATCCGCCGATCGTGCTCGACGTCAACGACGATGTCGAGCCGCCGGCGGCCGAGGATTGAGCGGCGCCCTTTCCAGGGCCGCCCGGGCAAGGTATACTAAAAGATATGACGATTAAGAAAACCGTGCGGCCATAGCCTCCCGCGGTTCGTATACTGCCGCCCGGCCCCGGCCGGCCGGCGAACCTTCGAAAGAAGCGCCGCTGGAGCTGTTCGGGACCATCAAGCAAGTCTTTCCCAGCACGACGTTCGCCGTCGAGCTGGAGAACGGCCAGACGATCCTCGCGCATATCGCGGGCCGTCTGCGGCGCCACCGGATCAAGATTCTGCCGGGCGATCGCGTCGATCTCGAGATGTCGCCCTACGATCTGACCAAAGGACGGATCGTCTACCGCTATCGAGCGGGTGAAGCGCGCCGGTCGTAACCGGGCAATCATACTTCTCGCTGGTGCTCGCCGCTTCGTGCGCTGTAGCGTACGCTTTGCGCAGCACCGGTAGCGAACGATCGGGCGAGGAGCCCGCGCGATGTCGAACGATCCTCAGCTTCAGACATCAGCGTCGACTTGCCGCGCGAGCTCGTGCGGCGTCCAAAGCCTCGGATTTCACGAGGATTTGAGCGCCTCGTCGATCGTGGAACAGTCGCTTATCAGCTTATTGGACGACCACTCGGAAGCCGAACGCGCGGCGCTTGCGGGCGCTCGGAGCGACGTTGCGGCGCGAGTAGACGGTCGGAAGTTATTCGACCGCCGCGGGATCGCTCGACGCGTCCTCGACTTGCGTGACGATCTCCGCGCCGTGTAGGACCTCCGTTACTTTGTCGGCGCCGTCGCGCACCGGATCGCTGACGACGGAGTAGTGGACGTGGCCGTGGCCGTGCCCCTCGTCCGCATGCAACGTGCCCGCCAAAAGACGCCCGTCCGCCAGCGTCAATCGAACCGCCTTACCGACGAACGGCTTCAACTCTGCATCAGTCATTCGAAAAACTCCTAACGATCACGGTTGTTATCGTACGTACCCGAAAGCTCCCACGCGCCGCCCCCTCAACAAAAATGCTTCGGATTTCATCCGGATCGACGCCCCGAAGCGCAGTTTTCCCAGTCCGATCGATACTCGAATTTCATCCGAAGCGAGGCGCCCGAGAGCGTAGTTTCCTAGTCCGATGGATGCTCGAGTTTCGTCCGGATCGAGGCGCCGGAAAGCGAAGTTTCCTTCAGGAAATGAGCCTTCGGGCAACGACGAGCCGGGCGAAACTCGAGCATCCCTAGATAGGGGCGTCGTCGGGGTGGCGGGCGTACTGCCCCGGATCGAAATACCACGACGGCAGGTCGGGTGGAAAAGCGATGTTCCGGAAGTGATAGTCGACGACCGTGCCGTCGCCGGCATAGCCGTCGCCGACCGTACCGTGAATGTCCGTAACGACCGGCGTCCCCTGCAGATTCGCAAGCTTCACGTCGAAGGTAACGCCGTAGACGTCGTGCGTTCCGTCGATGAAGAGCTTATCGGTCGCGACGATTTCCTTAAGTTCGTATGTGGACCGGTCGACGAAGAGTTCGCGGAGGCGATTGCGGTCGGGATCGCGCGTGGGCAGAATTTTTAAGTGGAGCGTGTCGCCCGCGGTATCGACCGACTCGACACGATAGTCGAATTCGCCGACCGTCGTTACGGTCCCGATAATGGGGAGCGGCGTGCCGGCCGGCTCGGGCGTGGGCACGAAACTCACGGGGTGCGGCACGGCCGGTGCCGGTTCAAAGAGATCGGCGGTCGGTGGTCCCGGGTCGCGGGCCTCGTTAAACGCGGGCCGGTTGAAGACCAGCGCGCCGCGGTTGATACTGCGGTAGACGCGGCGCTGCAACGAGGCGCGGTCGACCGAGCGGCACCAGACTTTATCGATGTAGCTGTACGCGTAATCGGGATAACCCTGCGACGTGTTTTCCTTGCGTTCGATCGTGTAGACGACGTACGGCGGCGGTGGCCGATGCGAGCGAAATTTCGCCCGAATTAAGCCGAGCAGCCGCTGCGGCGAGGGCGTCGCCTGGACCGGCAGCACGTTCAATGCGGCGACGAGTGCGAAGATCATGAACGGCACGTTCGCGAGCGCCGAGAAGCGCCCCGGCAGCCTCGGCGGGCATGCGAGGCAGCCCGCCGCGCCGGCCGTATCGGCAACGGTGTCCCAAGGCTGCATAAATGGCCGCAAAGAGGGAACGATGCGCGTATGAGCACGCAGACGAACATCGACTCCTCCAGTCAGGGCGACGAGCGCCATGCCGTCGCCACGTATCTAAGCGACTTGCTGGCGCTCGAACGCCATATGGCGGCTCCGGTCGAAGCCCAGTTGAACTCCGACGACCATAATGCGTACCCGGAAGCGGCGCAGATCATCGCTCGCCTGAAGACGGTTACCGATACACATATCGCCGCGCTCGAAGCGCAGTTGGCGGCCGTCGGCGGCCATCCGGCGAGCGGCTTTAAATCCGCGTGGTCGCAGCTGCTCGGCGGCGGTGCGGCGGCGCTCGATAACGTTCGCAAAACCAAGGTTTCGAAGAGCCTCCGCGACGATTATACGGCTCTCGCCTTGTCGTCGATCAGCTATACGATGTTCCACGCCACGGCGCTCGGGCTCGGCGATACCGCATCGGCGTCGCTTGCAAAACGGCATCTCGACGACATTACGCCGATCATCGTTTCCATCAGCCGAGTGATTCCGTCGGTCGTACTGGGCGAGCTTAAAGCCGACGGCGAGAACGTCCAAATTTCGGCCGCCGACGCCTCGGCGCAAATTACGGGTGAGAGCTGGAGCTCCGGAAACACCGGCAGCTCGATGTAAGCGTTCGTCGCAGCGCCTTCGCTTTGCGCGGGCGCTCGACCGAGCTACCGCGAAGCTGAACCGGCGTGGAATGGATTCGCTTTGCCGGACTCGAGCGCTCGTACGGTTCTCGAGAGGTTTTTAAGGATGTCGGCGGCGTTTTGCGCGGCGAGGCGACGGTCGCACTGGTCGGGCCGAACGGCGCCGGCAAGTCGTCGCTCGTGCGGATCCTAGCCGGCATCGACGTCGCCGACGAGGGCTCGCTCGTCCGTCCGCGGGCTTCGCGACTTGGTTATTTAAGCCAGGCCGCGAGCTCCGACGAAGGGCTCACCCTGCGGCAGCTTTTAGAGCGCGCCTTCGAGCGGATCCATGCGGAAGAAGCATACGTTCGCGAACTCGAACAACGTCTCGTAGCCGCGTATGAAACGGACGACGCCGACGCACAGGAGCGCGCGCTGCACGTATACGGAGAAGCGCGCGAACGGTTCGATCTGCACGGCGGTGCCGATCTCGAGCGCCGGATGCGCTCGATGCTCGCGGCGTTCGATTTCTCCGAAACCGATCTCGACCGCTCGACGAGCGACTTTTCCGGCGGCCAGCGAACGCGAGCTTCGCTCGCGCGCCTGCTGCTCGAAGAACCCGATTACCTCATTCTCGACGAACCGACCAATCATCTCGACATCGAGACGGTGCGTTGGCTCGAAGACTTCCTCATCAGCGATCCACGGGCGGCGATCGTCGTGTCGCACGATCGTTACTTTCTCGACCGCGTGGCGACCGAGGTTTGGGAGTTGGACGGCGGGACGCTGGAGAGTTACATCGTGCCGCGCGGCCGCGCGTACGAATCGTATCTCGCGCAGAAGGCCGAACGGCGCGAAGTCGCGGAGCGCGCCTTCGAGCGCTTTCGCGATGAAGAGAAGCGCCGCCAAGCGGTCGTCGCGGAATTGCGCACGCACGGCTCGCACAATTATTCGCACGTGCGCAGCCGCGAAAAACAACTGGCGAAGATGGAGCGGCTCGAAGCGCCGAAATCGTCGCAAACCGCTATCTCCGTCAAACTCGAGGTCGCGCGGCGCGCGACGAACGGTCTCGCTCTTCGCGCGAGCGGCTTGCGCGTCGCGTTCGAAACGACGCTCTTCGCCGGGCTTACGTTCGACGTACGGCGCGGCGAACGGATCGCGATCGTCGGACCCAACGGCGCCGGCAAGTCGACGCTGCTCGACGTCCTGGCCGGCCGCAGAGTCCCCGACGCCGGCACGGTCACGGTCAGCGCGGGGGTGCGCACCGCTTATTTCGCGCAGGACACGGCGGACGATCTGCCGCCCGGCGCTACGGCCGCCGAGGCCGTGCAGGGCGACGGCAAAGGCGTCACCATGCAGGACGCGCGCGCTCTGCTCGGGCGACTCGGGCTCGGCGGTGAAGCCGGAGACAAGCCGGTCGAAGCGTTCTCCGGCGGCGAGCGGCGGCGCATCATGCTCGCGCGCTTGATGGCGCAATCCGCGGATCTGCTCTTTCTCGACGAGCCGACGAACGATCTCGATATCCCGAGCCGCGAAGCACTCGAAGCGGTCTTGGCGTCGTACGGCGGGGCCATGCTCGTCGTCTCACACGACCGCTATCTCCTGCGGCGACTCGCCGAACGCGCACTGTGGCTGCGGGACGGCGTTGCCACGTTGATCGACGGCGGTTACGAACGCTTCGAGGCGACGCAGCGTCATAGCGA
>CAXUFI010000120.1:0-7642 GCA_964250245.1 uncultured bacterium | reverse complement strand
GCGCTCGTCAACGCAGCGTGACCGCCGCTTTGCCGGCGGACGCGGGCGCGGCTTCCGCGGCCAGCTCGACGCGGGCGAGCACCGAGCCCTGCGAGACTTTGTCGCCGACGTTGACGAGCACGTCCCGAACGACGCCGGCTTCGGCAGCCGGGACTTCCATCGTCGCTTTTTCCGACTCGAGCGTGACGACGGGCGTATCTTTAGCGAGCGTCTGGCCGGCCTCGATCAGGACTTCCAAGACCGGCACTTCCGCGAAGTCGCCGAGATCGGGAACCGTAAGTTCGAAGATCCGGGCCATCAGCTAGCCGGCGTCCGCGCAGTATCGATGAGTCCGCTCGTAGCCATGCAGCCGAGTTCCGCACGTCTCTCGTCTTCACTTGCCGGAAGACGGAGCATTGCCGGCCGCAGGAGCGCGATCGAGGTTGGAGCGGCGCGGTCATAACCGCGCCGCCGAAGCGGCAGGTACGTTCGCGCGGTAAGGCCGCTTACAGCACGTAACGACTTCGCTTTGCTACTATCTCGCGGACGAAGATCGGGCGAATAAGCCGCCGCACGAAGTCGCGCTGATAATGGTGGATCTTCGCTTATCGTCGTCCCGGAAATAACGAATAACTTCGCCTTTAGGAGAACGTATGAAAATTGCTAGATTCGGACTTGGCCTCGCGGCAGTAGCACTCGGCTTTTCGCTCCTTAGCGGCTCGGCCGTCGCGCAGCCCGCTTCTCCCGGCGCGATGATGTCGTCGGGAGCAATGATGGTCGACTGTACGAAGGCCGGCGACACGATGATGCAGGCCGGCAAGATGGACGGCGGCGCGGCGATGACGGGCGACGTCGACAAAGATTTCGCGGCCACGGCGATGATGCACGAAAAGAGCATGATGGTGCTTCAGCAAGTTGAAGTGCAATGCGGTAAGAATGCGAAGCTGAAGGCGGCTGCTGCGAAGGGCTTGCACGATTCGCAGATGCGTGTCGAGATTTTCCGGAACGAAGGCCAAAGCTGACGCGGATGTGCTGCGCAGCGCTCGTGTAAGGAGAGCGCACGCCGGAAAGCTTCAGGGCTCGGGAGGTGGACTTCAGCTCAACCAACGACCCGCTAGTAATGAGACATCGTCCACCCGTCGGCCGACGGGAACTACTTTAGAAGCTGTTTTTGAAAGATGAACGCGCGATTTTCGCGCTCTACTGGGCGCAGGTTAGCGTCCGTCGAGCATTCGGTCGTGCTATTGGAAGCGATACGCATGAGGGGAAGAGCGACGGCTCGAACTACTGATTAGGGCGCTAAGAGCCTCGACATAACTACGTAGAAACATTGCGAGGTCCCCTGGTTCGTTGTTGCTCTTGCAACGATTACGTGCTGCGATATCTTCCGCTTCGCGGACGATCGACCCGACTGGAAACCGCGATCGTATAAGAAGGCTGTCGTGGCGATCCGGGCTCGTCGACCGTTACCATCGAGAAACGGGGCAATACGCAGCATCTCTGCGTGATCGCTTGCAGCATACGTAAAAGCGAGATGAGCTTGAGTCTCATCGCATGAGGGTCAGCACGTCGCTGCCGCGCGCCGATCGCAAGACTTGTTTTCCGACCCTAAAGCTTACAGGGGGTAAACGCTGGGGGTAACGGACGTTATGCGGTGATAAACGGGAGCGCCAGGAATAGACAAACCCTTACGCCGCAAGGGTTTGTGAATGCTCCCGAAGTTGGACTCGAACCAACGACCCGCTGATTAACAGTCAGCTGCTCTACCAACTGAGCTATTCGGGACCGTCGCGCGCGCATGACCGTGTCGGCCATACGCCCGCGAAGCGACATCGAGTTCCATGACCGCTCGACGGGACCTGCCCGATACTACCGGGCGCTGCTTACAAGCGGGCGCCGGGGACGCTCAGTTCGCGTTCGTTCGCTAGACCGGCCGCTTCGCGCAGCGCGGCCGCCTTGTCGAGCCGTTCCCAAGGAAGGTCGAGGTCGGGCCGCCCGAAGTGACCGTACGCCGCCGTTTGCTTGTATATCGGCCGCCGCAAGTCGAGATGGTGAATGATGGCCGCCGGACGTAAATCGAAGAACTGCCGCACGAGGTCCGCGATCTTCTCTTCGGGCAACTTGCCCGTCCCGAACGTCTCGACGAGCACGCTGACGGGCCGCGCGACGCCGATCGCATAAGCGACCTGCACCTCGCAGCGGTCCGCGAGCCCGGCCGCCACCACGTTCTTCGCCACGTGCCGCGCCGCATAGGCTCCCGACCGGTCGACCTTCGTCGGATCTTTACCGGAGAACGCGCCGCCGCCGTGTCGCGCCATGCCGCCGTAGGTGTCGGCGATGATCTTGCGCCCGGTCAAGCCGGCGTCGCCGAGCGGCCCGCCGATGACGAAACGGCCCGTCGGATTGACGAAGACGCGCGTCGCCGAGTCGCGCAGCGAAGCCGGGATCACCGCGTCGATAAGATCGTGCTCGACGTGCTCGCGGATCTCTTCGATCGATACGTCGGGATCGTGCTGCGTCGAAATAACGACCGCATCGACGCGGACGGGCGTATCGCCGACGTACTCGACCGTCACCTGAGATTTGCCGTCGGGACGCAGCCACGGCAGCGCGCCGCTCTTCCGTTGCGCGGCGAGCGCCCGCGTCAGATCGTGCGCGAGCACGATCGGTAACGGCATCAGCTGATCCGTCTCTCGCGACGCGTAACCGAACATCATTCCTTGATCGCCGGCTCCCGTCAGCTCGAACGCGTCGTGATTGCCGGCGCGCGTTTCGAGCGAGTGATCGACGCCGAGCGCGATGTCCGCCGACTGCTCGTCGATGGAGACCGACACGCCGCAGGTCGCCGCATCGAACCCAATGAGCGAGTGATTGTAACCGATCTCCGCGATCGTCGACCGCACGATCCGCGGAATATCCGCATAGGTCTTGGTCGTAACTTCGCCCGCGATGTGCACCTGCCCCGTAATCACGAACGACTCGACCGCCACCCGCCCCATGGGATCCTCGGCGAGAATAGCGTCGAGCACCGCATCCGAGATCTGATCGGCGATCTTATCCGGATGCCCTTCGGTCACCGACTCCGAGGTAAAAAGCCTCCGATAGGCCATCGTATCATTCACTCCTAAAGTTATGGCGCCGCCCGCAGAGACGACGGCCCAGCAAAGCAGAGAGGAAAGGGCCGGCGGAGCGGACGCTCCCCTCGCGGGGCGCCTGAGCAATCGACGGGAGCGCCGGAGGCGCGAGAGTCGATCTTCAGCAAGTAGCGTCCCCGCAAGGAGAGCGCCCGCGCCGCCGGCCCGGTCGCCGAAACGAAGCCGGAAGCTACGTCCCCTCAGACCAAGACGACATATACTTCACCTGCTCCGGAGTCGGCGTATCGATCGTGATGTGCATCGCCGCGAGTTTGAGCTGCGCCACCTCTTCGTCGATCGCATCGGGGACCGAATACACCTTTTTCTCGAGCGACCGGTAGTTCTGCGCGAGGTAACCCGCCGCCATCGCTTGATTGGCGAAGGACATATCCATGACCGCGGCCGGATGGCCCTCGGCGGCGGCGAGGTTGATGAGCCGCCCTTCGCCGAGAACGCGCACGGTACGGCCGTTCTTCATCTTATACGCGTCGACGAACGGCCGCGGACGATCTTTTCCGGTCGAGAGCGCTTCGAGCGCGACGAGATCGAGCTCGTCATTAAAGTGTCCGGAATTGCACACGATGGCGCCGTCCTTCATTGCTTCGAAATGCGGCCCCGCGATGACGTGGTAGTTGCCCGTGACGGTCACGAAGATATCGCCGATCTTCGCCGCCTCCGCGATCGACATGACGGCGAACCCGTCCATCGCCGCTTCGAGCGCTTTGCGCGGATCGATCTCCGTCACGACGACATGCGCGCCCAAACCCTTGGCGCGCGAGGCGACGCCGCGTCCGCACCAGCCGTAACCGACGACGACGAGCGTGTGCCCGGCGATTAAGACGTTGGTCGCGCGAATGATGCCGTCGATCGTCGATTGTCCGGTACCGTAGCGATTATCGAACATGTGCTTGGTGAGCGCATCGTTGACGGCGACGACCGGGAACGGCAGAACGCCTTCCTTCTCCATCGCATGCAGGCGAATGACGCCCGTCGTCGTCTCTTCGCAGCCGCCGATCATATCCGCCAGGAGATGGTGGTGCTTGGTATAGATCGTCGTCACGAGATCGCAACCATCGTCCATCGTCATATGCGGCTTCGTCGCGATGACGGATTCGATGTGCTTGTAATAGGTCGCATTATCTTCGCCCTTGATCGCGTGCGTCGAGATCCGGTAGTGCTCGGAGAGGGCCGCCGCGACGTCGTCCTGCGTCGAGAGCGGATTGGAAGCGCAGAGCTCGATCTCCGCGCCGCCGGCCTGTAAGGCCAACATCAGATTCGCGGTCTCGGTCGTGACGTGCAGGCACGCGCCGATGCGCACGCCGGCGAGCGGTTTCTCTTTCGCGAAGCGGTCGCGAATTTGCGCGAGGACGGGCATAAAGGTCGCGGCCCATTCGATACGCGAGCGTCCCGTATCGGCGAGGGTTCGGTCCTTGACGTCCCCGAGCGGTCGGTCGATTGTTTGCATACAACTCCTCGAGTCGGTAGTAAGTGCCCCCGCTGATCTTTGAAACAATCTAAAGCGACGAGGTTAGAGATTTCGCCGCCGGCACTGCGAAATCCTAAACGGTGGAGCTCGAAGAATATTTTGCCGCGCTGGCGACGGAAGCGCCGACGCCGGGCGGCGGCAGCGCCGCGACCGTCGTCGCAGCGCTCGGTGCCGGTTTAGTCGCAATGGTCGCTCGCATTACGCTGGGCAATGCCAAGCATGCGGCCGTTCACGTACTCGCTGAGGATATCGCGGGCAAAGCCGACGCGCTACGGCAACGCGCCGCGCGGGCGCGTGGCGAAGACGAGGCCGCCTATCCGGCGGTCGTCGCGGCACTCGCGCTGCCGAAGACGACCGCGCCGGAGCGCGAAGCCCGAACCGCGGCGTCGCAGCGCGCGCTCATCGTCGCCGCGGCGGCGCCGCTCAACGTCGCCGAGATCGCGAAACTCGTCGCGATCCTGGCGGCGCGTTCGCTCGAGCTGGGGAACCACAATCTCGCGAGCGACGTCGGCTGCGCGGCGGAATTTGCGGCGGCGGCGCTCGCTGCCTGTGCGCTTAACGTCCGCGTAAATCATAAGTATATGAAGGATCGCGCCGCTATCGAGATCGGCGAGCGGCGCCTCCGCACGTACGAGCTCGAAACCTCGCCGCTCGTCAAGCGCGTGCGTTTTGAAGTAACCCGCGCCCTCGCGCTTTAACGCGCGCCCGGATCGCGCTGTGCGGCCGTAACGTAACGAGCGGGAGCGTCGGTACGTCGAGCGTGTCGACGGGCTCCAAGCGAACGCGTTGCGCGAGCGTTGCGAGCGCGAGAATACCTTCGGTCCAGGCAAAGGCTTCCCCGACGCAGGTGCGCGTGCCGCCGCCGAACGGAAAATACGCGAACCGTTCGCGCGTTTGCGCGCCGAGGAACCGCGCGGGCACGAAGCGTTCGGGTTCGGGCCAGAAGCGCGCGTCGCGATGCGTGACGAATTGCGATACGATGACGATGTCGCGCCGGGCGATCGGATAGCCGCCGACCTCGACGGCTTCCGTCGCGCGCCGAGCCGTCACCCACGCGGGCGGATAGAGCCGCATCGTCTCCGCCAGCAACGCGCGCACGTACGTAAGGCGCGGCACGTCGTCGAGCGCCGGCCGTCGCCCCTCCAGCACCGCGTCGAGGTGGGCGTGCAGTTCGGCTTCCACCTTCGGATGACGTTGCAACAGATAGAAGGCCCAAGCGAGCGCGTTCGCCGTCGTCTCGTGACCGGCGAGCAGAATCGTCAGCGCCTCGTCCCGAATCTGCTCGTCGTTCATGCCGCCGCGCGCGTCGTCATCGCGCGCCGCGAGCAGCATCGACAGCACGTCGCCGCGGTCGATCCCGTCCGCGCGATGTTCGCGCACCAAGCGCGCGACGATCGCGTCGAGGTTCGCCTTCGCGGCTTTGAACCGCCGATTGGCCGGCAGCGGCCAATCATCCCAAAGTTCGCTGAAGGGCAACATCGATGCCGGAAACGACGCCAGCGCCGTGGCGAGCGACTGCGCGATCGTGTCCATCTCCGCCGAGAGGTCGGCGCCGAAGAGCGCCCGCGCCGCTATCTCGAGCGTCAGCCGGTTAAGCTCGTGGTCGAGATCGACGACGTCGTCGTCGCGCCAGCGGTCCAGGAGCGCCTCCGCGGCCCCCGTCATCACGCGCGCGTAATCGCTGAGCCGGGCGCGATGGAAGGCCGGCGCAACGAGCCGCCGGTGCGGGAGATGGTCGGGCCGCTCGGCCGTCAGCAGTCCGTTCCCGAGCAGGCGTCGCAGCCGGACGGTCCCGCGTCCCTTGCGGAACGAGGCGGCCTTCGTTACGAGAACCTCCTCGATCGCCGCGGGCTCGTTGACGAAGTAGACGTCGCTCCAGAGATTAGCGAAGCGTACGATCGGGCCGTAGCGGCGTGCGATGCCGGTAAAGAAAGCCGGTAACTCGTAAAAATTCTGCTGCATCGCGATGAGGCGTAGCCCCGGCAGCGTCGGCGGAGTCACTTTTCGAGAAATATGCGGCGCCCCCAATAAACGCAGACGCCGCCGAGGACGACGACGCCGAGCACGAAGACGACCGAGTCGAGAAGGACGAGGTTCCGATTGCGAACCGTATCGACGATCGTGGCCGCCGTCGCCCGGGTGCCGAGCGCAGCGACGCAGGCGTAGGCCGAGACGATGATGCGCGCGAGGCGGAAGCGGTTCACGTGCGGCCTCTTCAAGGTTGCTCGAGCGGTACCCCGGCGGCGACAAGGTGCGCGCAGGGTGCGCGGCCTAGGTCGACCCATGGCCTTTTCCACTCGCGCGAGAGCGCTCGGTTCGATATGCGCGCTCTGGCTCGCGGGGACGGCCGCCAACCGGCGAGCGGCGGCCGCACCGAAAATCGACACCGGCGACGTGAAAGCACTCGGCGCGTCGCTCGCGGCGGAACGCGCGACGATCAAAGCCTACACGGATATCGTGGCTGCGAAGGTCGCCTCGGCACCCGTGCTCGCGGTCTTAAACCAATTCCTAACCGACCATTCCGCGCATCGCGACGCGCTCGTGGAAGCCCTAACCGCGGCCGGCCAGCAATCCGCCGGAACGAGTCCGCCGGCCGACACGCCGGCGATGAGCGCCGAGAGCGACGTCCTCGCCTACCTATATAGCGTCGAACGAACGATCGCGCTCGCTCACCTCACCGCGCTCCCCGAATTTAAAGATCACGACTACGTTTCGTTAACCGGCTCCATCGTGGGCGTCGAAACCACGCACGTCGCCCTCCTAGCAGAAGCCCTCCGCAAAAGCCCCCCCTACCAATCCGGCTTCGTCACCGCCTAAATCCGCAGGAACCGCAGCGCGAAGCTCCTCCGACGCACCCACCCGCGTTTTCCGGAACGGAGACGAGCCCCGGCAACGATGAGCCGACTTATCGCAGCTCGAGGACGCTCGACTTCGTCCGGATCGAACCACCCCGCCAGCCCAGCACGAGGACGCTCGATTTTCGTCCGGATCGAGGCGCCCGCGAGCGAAGTTTCCTTTAGGAAATGAGCTCGCGGGCAACGAC